>BDSW01000034.1 GCA_002898175.1 bacterium BMS3Abin04 | reverse complement strand
TACATGACTTGAGTTTCTGGCTATAGCATAAGCAATACCGTTTGCTTTATTACCGCTAATATCATAGAAGTACATTTCCGCATCAAAATCAATCTTCTTCCACTTTTTCCCGTCAAAATGTACTATTGTTCCCCATGGTCCAACTCCCCATATATTACTCTCCGATGAGCCCCAAAGTCTGTGCACTGCCTGCCCATTTGATAGGGTGAATTTAAAAGGTTGTCTTACTAAGTTTGTTCTATCATATCTCCATATTCCACCGCTTGCTAAGTAGAGGATGCTATCAATTCCCCAAATTCCCTCCATATCTACATAATTAGTTCTTATAGCATTCCACATATTTCCATCCCAATGATATAAATTTCCATCAGTACTATCATTTGTAAGGACGTTTCCACAAACCCAAATATTATTTTCATCAAATATCCAAACATCATTAAAATAGCTGGAAGAAAATCCGTCTCCGAATTCGTAGGTTTCAAATGTAAAGTTTTGGCTTGTTGTGTCCGGTCCGTTCTTTATAGGCGGCGGTTCGGTCGTATTACAAGAGCTAAAGAGCAAGAAGAAAAAAGCTAGAAGCAAGAAAGGAGAAACGAGAGGGAAGAAACTGTGTCTCAATTTATTTTGTGTAGATTTATTTGTCATCTTTGTGCAAAAATGATTATTCTTTTTAAATTCTAATATAAATTTAAAAGGTTAAAATAAAAATACATTTATGCAGTAGAGTTATTTCTAAAAATAATTCTTTATGAAAAAACAAATCCGAATGCGCATAGTGGGAATGTTTCTCAATTTAAATTCTCAATTATATGTTCCGTGGTTGTTGTTTTCATTCCTTTCGCTAGCAGGTTTTTAATTATTTCATCTTCGGTATTTGGGTCGACCGCTTTAACTGCATTTACAACCAATGTAACGGAATAACCTCGTTTCAGAAGGCTCTCCGCAGCTGCTTTAACGCAATAGTCGGTGGCAACACCATATAGAATAATCTCTTCCGGCTTTATTTTGTTTAAATATTCATCAACAGAAGGGTTACTGAAAACATCAAACGTGTTTTTTGTAAAGATTAGTCCGCTAACTTTTTCTACATCAACATTCGGATTAGTTTCATAATATTTTACAACGGCGGCGTTGGGTAAATAAGTTTCTTTAATTTTTCTGTTACCTGCAGAACCGGATAAGCAATGGGGAGGAAATCGTTCAAATTCAGGATCGTCTTTGGGATGCGAATCAGCAGAAGCAAAGACATGTATGTTATTTTTAATTGCAAATTCTGTTAAGCGTTTTAAGTTTGATATTATTCTTTCCGCATCTTTTACATACAAATTTCCGCCCGGCAGCATAAAGTCATACTGAGTATCAATATCAAAAAATAAATACTTTGTATTTGTATTGTTTTTAGTCATTTCAATTATTTGTTTCAATGTCAGATAAAAGCGTTTTTAATTTATCGGAAAACTCAACTTTATAATCTGCTTTTTTATCCAAGCTCAAAAATCTATCCGGTAACTTCTGTAAATTTTTTCTAACATAATGTCTAATTTCATCTAGAGTTGGAAAAGAATAAATCACTTCACCATTTTTAACATATTGAATCAAAAGTTTGTTTCCTTGTGCTCCCTTTTCCCCATTCAGAACAATTAAATCTTTCACAAAATTATTTTCTTTTACTTCTCGGTAAATCTGTTTTTTCCCGGGATACATTATTTTACCCGGACAAATTTTAGCCCGGTAAAGATGCCGGTTGTTTTTTTCAACCTCCACTAATTTATAAACCACAGATAAACTCGGTGCATCTTCTGAGGTGGCAAGTTGTGTTCCTACGCCAAATGAATCCACCGGTGTTTCTTTGTCAATAAGGTTTTCTATTTTGTATTCGTTTAAGTCTCCGCTTAGAATAATAATTGTGTCATTCATTCCGTTGGAATCCAGAATTTTTCTAACTTCTTTAGAACTTAATTCCAAATCCCCGCTGTCAATTCTAACGCCGAAAACTTTGTAACCGGTTTGGGCTGCCCGTTTCGCACCCTCGAGAGTATTAAAAGTATCGATTAAATAAATTGAGCTATTCGGGAAGACTTCGGAATATTTTTTAAAGGCATCCAGCTCGCTATCAAAAGCGAGTGTCCAGGAATGAGCCGCGGTACCGTAAAGCGGAATTCCATATCTATATCCTGCTAAAACATTAGACGTGCCTGCACACCCTGCTATATAAGCGGCTCTTGCGGCAAGCACTCCGGCTTCCGGACCGTGTGCACGTCTACTTCCGAATTCCAAAATTGTTCTATCTTTCCCGTCGGATTGAGCAGCTTGAACTACCCGTGATGCTTTCGAAGCCACTGCGGTTTGAAAATTTATCGTTGTAAGCAGAAAAGTTTCCAATATTTGAGCTTCGATAAGCGAGGCTTGGATTTGTAAAATGGGTTCTTTCGCGAAAACCAACTCGCCCTCTTTAAGACCAAATATATCTCCTGAGAATTTATAATTCTGCAAATACTCGAAAAATTCCGGTTTCACATCTTTCATAACCGGTAACGACTTAATATAATTCACCTCTTCACTACTAAATCGTAACGAGTTAATATACTTTACAGCTTGTTCAATACCGGCAGCAATTAAATAGTTACGCGTGTCGGGTAGTTTGCGAACATAAAGTTCAAATGTTACAGTCGGGTTATAATTATGATGAAAATAACCTGCTGCCATAGTAAGTTCGTAAAGATCTACATCTAATGCTTGATAGGGAAATATTTCTTCCATTTGAAAATGGTTCTATTAGGTTTTTATTTTATAAATAGCAGAAGTTAAAGGAATTGTGAACGTGAATATTGAACCTTGTCCTTTTTTACTTTCCACCCAAATTTTACCGTTATTCCTTTCAATAAGCTCTTTGCAAAGCACAAGCCCAAGTCCCGTTCCTCTTTCTTCGTTAGTTCCCAAAGTTGAATGGTGCACATCAATTCTAAAAAGATTTCTAAGATTTTCGGGGTCAATTCCCACGCCGGTATCTTTTATGCTTACTTCAACATCGTTTTCATTATTTTTTGATGAAATTATAACTTCAGTGCCGGGATAACTGAATTTAAGCGAGTTAGTCAATAAGTTTTGAAAAACCGAGTTTAACATATTCTGATCAGCGTAAACATAAAGAGAATCATGTATCTTATTTATAATTTTAATATCCTTATTTAAAGCTTTAAATTCAATAAATCCAATTGTATTTTCAATTAATATTTTTAGATCAAAACTCGAGGGATTATATTCTATTTTCCCGTTTTGAATCCTTGCCCATTCCAATAAATTTTGTAAAAGCTCGAATACTTTTTTAATTGATTTATTCATGTTGGAAAAGGAATTGTTCAATTCTTCTTTTGTAAGATTGTTCATTTCGTTTTTAAGCCACTCGGAATATCCAAGCAAAGAGGAGAAGGGACTTTTTAGATCGTGAGCGATAATCGAAAAGAATCTATCTTTGCTTCTATTCGATTGTTTTAGTTCTTGTTCGGATTTTCTTAAAGCACCCTCGGTTTCCTTACGGATTAAAATCTCTTTCTCTAATTCTGCAGTTCGCTTTTTTACAAGCTTTTCGAGTTTCAAATTTTGACGCTCTATACTTTTAACTTGCCGTCTAAACATCCAAATAATAAAAGCTAATATTATAAATATTACAACTGACTTAAACCAAATTGTAGCCCAAAAAGGCGGAACTATTTTAATAATAAGCGAAGTGCCGGCTTCATTCCAAATACCGTCGTTGTTAGAAGCTTTCACTCTAAAAATATAATTACCGGGATCGATATTTGTGTAATGAGCAATTCTGTTTTTTGTATAAATCCAATTTTTATTAAAACCAATAAGTTTATAAGCATATTTATTTTTTATTGGATTTGAATAATCGAGGGCTGCAAATTCGATCGAGAAAGAATTCTCGTCATATTGCACTTTAACATTTTGTACTTTGTTTGAGTCGGTAGTAATTTTTTTTGTTTTACCGAATCTCGTAAAAGCCGTAATTACTACGGTCGGTTTTTTCTGGTTTATTGTTATTTTCTTCGGATCGAAAACGGTAACACCGTCCAAGCTTCCAATTATAATTGATCCGTTCTTTAATCTAATTCCAGCTGAGTTCAGCTGATCGCTCAATAATCCGTCATCCTTATAATAGTTAAAGAAAATATTAGAAACCAGATTGAGTCTTGAGAGACCTTTATTTGTGCTTATCCATAAGTTATCCGAATCATCTCCGATTATTTTATAAATGGTATTGTTAGACAATCCATCTATTTCAGTAAATACATCAAATTTACCTGTCTTGATGTTATACTTATTTATTCCTCCGCCTAATGTTCCTATCCATAAATTACCGCTTTTATCTTCATAAATGGTTTTTATGCTGTTATTACTGATGGAATAGGGATCATTCTTTTTATGTTTGAATCTTCTGAAGTTATTAGTCTCTGGCACAAAGAGATTTAAACCGTTTGAATTTGTTCCGATCCAAAGATTATTATTTCTATCTTCATATATAACATTGATTAAATTGCCGCTTAGACTATTTTTATCGTTCGAGTTAAATTCGTAATATTTAAAACCGGAGCTGGAACTATCGAACAAATTGAGTCCGCTTCCCCACGTCCCGATCCAAAGGTTTTTGTTGTGATCTTCTAAAATATAAGAAATGTTGCTATGACTTATACTAAGGGGATCAGCCAAATCGTGTTTGTAAATTGTGAAGTTTTCTTTTTTTCTATTGAACTTACACAATCCGCCAAACGTACCAACCCAAAGGTCGTTGTTGCTATCTTCATAAATTGACCAGATGATATTATTCGGCAGGCTGAGAGGATCTTTCGGACTGTTTTTGTAAAGAGTAAATGTATTGTTTACTCTATCGTATTTATTTAACCCGCCGTTCCAAGTACCAAACCAAATTATTCCTTCGTGATCCTCAAAAACGGAGATGACTTCATTACCGGACAAACTATTAATTTCGTAAGGATTGTAAACAAGATTATGAAAGTTCTGTTTAAACGGGGAATATTTGTCAATTCCTCTTCCGGTACCAATCCAAACATTCCCGTTTTTATCTTCTAATAAAGCCTGTACCCAGTTATCACTAAGATTTTCAGGATTTAGCCGGCTCTTCCGGTAGTTAATAACAGAATTAAATTTATTAATTTTATAAATACCGTTATGATGTGTTCCAATCCACAGGTTGTTTTTCGAATCTTTCAATATCGACAAAACCGAGATTTGATTAATGCTGTCATTTTCATTTTCTGTAAAAGGGATGAAGGTAAATGTACTCTTACTAAATTTTAACAAACCTCTATTAGTTCCTAACAAAAGCGTTTGATTGTCTAACTTTTTGATTACCTTGATTTTGTTTTTCCCATTCTGAGAAGGTTTGCTTATATTAAAACGATAACGAACAAAGGTCTGCGAGTATTTATCCAGTTTATTTAACCCACTGCCCCAAGTGCCAATCCAAAGTGTTCCGTCTTCATCTTTAAATAATGCATTAACAGCTCTTTCGCTTATAGAATTAGAGTCTTTGGGGTTATTAACAAAATGTGTAAACTGTTTTTTCTTAGTATCATATTTATCCAATCCTTTTGCGGAACCGATCCAAATAATTGATGAATCTCCTTTTAGCAATGTCCAAACTCGGTTGCTTAAAAGAGAATTGGGATTAGCCGGATTGTGTTTTAGGTTGGTAAATGTTCCTTTCGTTCTATTATAAATAAATACGCCGCCTCTTTGTGTCGCAATCAAAAGTTGTCTATCATGATCTTCTATAATGGCTTCAATCCAATTGTCTTTAATTGAGGTAGAATCGGAAGGATCGTTTTTGTATATAGTAAAATTATAACCGTTATATTTATTCAGTCCGTCTTGAGTACCGAACCACAAAAACCCTGTTTTGTCTTGGAATATAACATCAATAACGCTGTTTGAAAGTCCGTCATCAATCGAAATATGATCCAATTTAAGGTTCGTTTGCTGTGCATTTGTTCTGGAAAGAAACATGAACAGCAGACAAACGCTTGCTAAATAAAAGATTATATTTCGAATTCTTTCGTAATACATGTGTTTTTAAGACGCCGCTTAATGAATCTGACTAATATTTTTAACCATTGTTAAAAAATAAAAGTTTTTTGAAATTCATAAATACATAATAATAAATATTGAGATAATTTATTTGCTTCACATATCATTTTTAAAAAGTTATGAGGAATTGGTTAGCTCAACTTTCCACTTAGTCTCGACAAGTCAGGAATAACCCCGCTCTACATAAACTGTATAAAAAATAAAGAAACAAACTTTTACAAAAACATTATTTCCCCAATGAATTTTCAAGAATTAGCTCTTAAATTTTTTAAGAAAATGCTCGAACTCAAGTACATAATAATTTCTATTCATAAGTTTATTAATTTCCGGCAGCCGCTTTTCTGCTTCTTCTTCGCCAAGTTTAATTATTCTTTTAGCAAATTTAAAATCCGACCAGAGATATTGTTTAACTTTTGGAGAAATTACCAAGTCGGCTTCTTTTAACCTTTCTTTAGATAAATGGTGTGAAGATATATCTTGAGTCCTGAATACAATTTCAATTGCATTATTAAGTGCTCCCGGTGAATTTATGTTCCTGGTAACATCAACAGCTAAAATTCTATCCGAGCAAAATTCCTTTACTTTAGAAACAGGAACGCTTTCGGAAGCGCTTCCGTCAACCAAAAGCTGTCCGTCAATCTTAACCGGAGGAAAAATACCAGGTATAGCAGAGCTTGCTCTTAAAACATCACGCAAGTTTCCTTCGGTAAAATTAATTTCTTTTCCTGTAAGTAAATCCGTAGCAATTGCAGAAAACTTAAATTTTAAGCTTTTTATTTTAGGATTTGGAATAAGGGAAAATATTCTATCTGTTTCCTCTTTATCAATTACCGAAACTTCTCTTATTGCTCTTAGCGCTGCAATTCTGTCCTGAACAAAATCGGTAAACTTGTTTATAAAGCCTTCGTCCTTTTTGCCGTTTTGATCTTCACTTAAGTTATCAAGGTTTAGGTGGGCGAACTTAGGGTTTTTCAGAGCATCATCAACAAACCTTTCTACTTCCGAAGCATTTCCGAAATATGCATAAAGTCCGCCTACAACAGCGCCCATACTGCAACCTGTAATAGAATGTATCGGTATTTTCTCGCGATCTAATACTTTTAATATACCAATATGTGCAAGTCCTCTCGCCCCGCCCCCGCCTAATGCTATTCCTAAGTTGGTCATATTTCATTCCGATTGTTGATGTTTATCTTATTGAGTTATATCCGCCTACTACACCTTTTTTTGAAAGGACGATTTGCCACAATTGATTTCTTCTAGCTCTAAAAGCGCCGGCGCTGGATAGCAAAAAATATTTCCACATCATATAAAATCGTTTATCATAATCTTTTTTAATCTTATCCCAGCCTGCAATAAAATTATCATACCAAGCCATTAAAGTATTGTCGTAGTAAGCGCCGAAGTTATGCCAATCTTCCACAATAAATAAACCCTCAATAGCGTTACCCAGTTGTTTGACTGAAGGCTGCATTCCGTTGGGAAATATGTATTTATGTGTCCACGCATCCGTACTCTTGACCGATCTAACTTCACCGATTGTATGCAACAAAAATAGACCTTCATCCTTTAAACATTTGTCGGCAACTTTAAAATACTCCCGGTAATTTTTATAACCGACATGTTCAATCATTCCTACAGAAACCAGTCTGTCAAATTTTTCATTCATGTCACGATAGTCCATCAACCTAAATTCAACGGGCAAATCTTTACATAATTGTCTCCCAAGTTCAACTTGATTTTTAGAGACCGTTATTCCAACTGTTTCTACGCCATATTTTTCAGCAGCATATTTTCCAAAAGCCCCCCATCCGCAGCCAATATCAAGAACTCTCATTCCCGGTTCTAAATATAATTTTTTACAGATCAATTCCAACTTGTTTTCTTGCGCCTCATCCAAAGTTTCGGCATCTTTCCAATATGCACAGCTGTAGTTCATTCGTTTGTCCAGCATATTTTGAAATAATTCATTTCCTAAATCATAATGCTCTCTGCCTACTTCAAAAGCTTTGTGCCGAGCCTGCATATTTATCAGCCAAAACCCTGCTAACTGCAATGATATTTTATAATTGTGCTTAACTTTTTGCTGCAGATCGGCACGAAGGATTCTGAAAATCATATCATCTAAACTTTTTACATCCCACCAGCCGTCCATGTATGATTCACCAAGACCAAGCTCTACTTCTGTAATTGCACGCTTATAAAATCTTTCATCTTTGACTTGAATGTCCCACGGATTATTTCCGTTTATCCGTATCCCGGCGAGCGAGAATAAATGCTCGAGTAACTTTTTGTATTTATTATTTCTCATTCTTACACCTCAAATTAATTATGAGGAAGCTCTATTTCAATCTTGTTCGGTTGCTTGCCAACTACCTTTTTCTTTTTAGGTACAGTTTTTAAAAATTCTCCGTATTGCATCGGCTCTTCGAGTCTACATGACCAGACTAATTTTTCTTCACCGTTTTTGTCTTTCCAGTATGTTATGTCCGGGCAACCGTCACACATGCTTTGATCTCCATTTTCCATAAAATCAACCGGTTGAATAATCATGATTGACTGCATGTGAACTTTTTTAAGTCCTCTTAACGGGTTTGAGCCGACATACTTCAAATAATTTTTAAGTGCTTTCCGGACTGATTTATTAAACGGCCAAAGATTTAACAGTATAGATCTTCCCAAGCTTAAGGTTTTAGGTGATGCATAAGATAAATACCTATCCTCTTTCAAATGATACAGAGTCATAGCCATCTCAATAAATTTATTATCCAGGTAACCAAAAATTTTATCTTTTGTACCTATTCGTTCCGTAAGCAGCCATTTAAAATCGTCGGCTTTTTTTGTTCCATTCAGGAATGCAGCCGGTTCAAAGTCGGGATTTTTTTTCCTGATTTCTTGAACTGCGTCCTGGGCAATTAAATTCGTTACTTCTTCGTGGTCAGAATGATAATGAATATCATCAAAAATTATTTTTTTATCTCCCGCGTAAAAGTCAAACGGCAAATCGGGTGTTATATACCTGAATAGAATAAATACCATCGTATCAACAATATCAATATGTTTTTGAGCCCAGTTAACTAATTCGGGAACATATTGAATTGTATCGGCATAAACAGTGGAGTTAAAGGAGCATGCAATATCACCTTCATCGGCAACCATTTGAGCGAAGTGTAATCTTAACTCATTTAGCTCCAGTTCATTTTTCCCTTCCCAATTTTTTCCTCTACCTCTTCCTTGTTTACTATCAATATGAAAAGTAAAACCAAAGACTCCCGCTTTCTTTAGGTCGTGTAATAATTCTTTAGTAAGCGCAATACCGTTAGTATTAATTATTGGTTTTAATCCTCTTGACTTAACTTCGGCAACTAATTCAATAATATTGGGATAAAGTAGCGGATCGCCCCCTGCAATAGATATACAATCCGATTTCCTTTGAGACCGGTAGAAATCAAGCTCATGTTTAATTTCTGCCATTGGTTTGTGGGAATTTTTAATATTCTTTCTGTAACATCCGAAACAATTCAAATTACACTGTGCGGTTGGTTCTAACCATGTAATTCCGTTATCCGCCATATTCCATGGTAAGCGGTAAAGCTTACCGGGATCAACAATTAACTGCTCCATCCTTACCTCCTTATGAATTTATATTTATCTCTAATAAATAATTTTAAAAAGGAAAATACACGGTTTTTTATTCAAAAATTGGAATACAAAAACATTTTATTTATCCAATTTATTTTATAATTAAAAAATAAATTAATCAAGTACTATAACACAATCCTCAGCATCGCCAAAATGCGTAATGATGTATTTATCGGCGGTTTCATCGTTTATCCATTGCTCGCCATCAAGTAAATATCTGAACTTAAACTCACGATGCTCGGGCAGTTCTATCTTTGTTTTAAACTCGCCGGTCTTTTTAATTCTTTTCATTTCATTGGCGTGCGGATCCCATCTGTTGAAATCGCCTACAACGCAGGCGGTTTTAAATTCCCTTGATATCTCTTTAGGTATTGTAAAAGCAACACGGTATTTCTTTTTATTCTTAATATATTTTTTTGTGATTGACATTTGGGTACCTCCGTTTTCCTTTAATATTAAACAAAAAGGAAGCTGAGTAAATCAACTTCCTTCTATTATTCATACTTTTTTAGTACTATTATACTTACTTTATAGTAAGATAGCAACAATTTTAAGAACAAAATTTTTCAATAATTAGTGAGAATGCACTTCGGTATGGGTTTGTGTTGAAGTTCCCAAAGCACCAAAGCCCCCGATCATCAGCAAAATACCACAAATTATTGCATTCCATTCATTTCCAAGTCCAACAACTAAACTTGGAATAAATGCAGCAATGATTAACCAAATACCAACTATTCCGGTTAACCAACCCTGCCATGGTTTTTCTTTAGCCATAGTGAAACCGACTATAGCTCCAATAATACCAACTATGATGAAATCCCACATATTTCCCGTAGCTGAGAAATTTAGGAAAGCTGCTATAAAAAGCCAAATACCGATTATTCCGTTCGTCCATGCCTGCCACATTTTAAACCTCCCAATTATTGTTAATAAAATTGATTTTCAATAAATTCAAGAACTTACTAAAACAAACAAGAGGTGTGCCACAACTCAGCGCCAAGATAACTTCTTTAATAACTATATGTTAGCAAAAAATGGAATTGATCAAAAATTAATGTGGGAAACACTACTTCACGACTAAATAAAAAATCTTTTTGTTTTGATTGATAATTGAAGTTATAGTTGCGAAATAAGATTTCACATTAAAAATAATAAAATCGGTTAGCTAATGCTAAATCTTTAAAGTTTTTCTTTCTCAATATGTTAAAAGAGCATTTTAGGTCATGAAATTACGTAAGTCGACAATTAATGTCGGCTTACGTAAGCAGATCTTTTAGCGGGAAAAAATTTCATGCATTAATTATCCAGTCACCATAAAATGCATACATTGTTTCCGGTATACCAACATCGGCTTCTAAGGGTTCATAAATAATCGGTTCACTCAAACTATTTCTAGGGATATCAATTCTATAATAAACTATTCCGGCATCATCTAATAAAGTAAAGAGTTTGCGCGCATTTTTTTTCTCTATATTAAATCGATTTTTTAAGAATTTAATAAGCGTATGCTTGCCTTGGGTTTGCCCTTCTTCTAATTTGTTTCCAAATTCTTCTTTAAGAGCTTCGCCTACCCCCGCTAAAGAGTGCCCTTTACTTAATTCTCTACATTCATCCTCGGTAAGATCGTCAACAAAAATTTTTGTTTTAGCAATTATCTCGTTTAGTTTACGCAGCCTGTGTTCCATCTGTTTCTTTTCGGCTTTTATTTTAGGTAACTCCCTTGCAATGTATTGTCTTTCCTCATCTGATATGGAATCGTTTTTTTTATTTAAGTTAGATTCCCATTTAATTAATTTTTCTTCCAGTTGTGTCCACATATTAGTTGCCTCCCTTTTCCGGTTCTGAAATAAATTTTTCCTCTACGTCAATTAATGAATCAAGTCGATTAACATAATCGCGTATGTTATTACGTTCATTTTCCAGTTCGGCTAATTCTTTGGAAAGGAGTTTCCTCTCTTTTTTTAAATTCAAATCGATAATTTTCTGATTTTTTCTTCCAAACCATTCTGTGAATATCTCAATAAGTCCCATAACAATCTCCGCTTTAATAAGTGATTAAATTAATTATAATTTTTTAGCCAGATCATCAACCTCTGATTTCCTACCAAAAAATAAATGAATTATTGTAGAAATAAGAGCAACAAAAAAGGAGGCCGAAATAAAGACTATCGGGTTGAACATTTCATAAGAATAATAATCAATCCATAAAAAAATTGATACCAATATTAAAAAATATATTATAAAAACTTTAATAACTCGAAAGGGATGTATATGTTTTTTATTTTTATTCATTTTTGTTTCAATTTGTTTAAAATTTTTTTATTTTAAAAACCGTTGTGGTTTTTTCTTATTACTTTTTCATAGAAAAACCAATTACTATCATTGTAATTCCATCAAAGAACAAACTAATTCCTACAAAAAGACCTACAAGCCAAATCGAACTAAACGGCCAGCCGATTAAAAATAATCCCGCCAGAATGAAAGAGATAATTCCATTCAGCATCATCCAAAACCATCCGTTGTACGGTTTGAATTCCAGACCAAATAATATTTCTGCAAAACCATCCATAAAAAAATATATTACAAGCAACAGTCCAATTGCCGCCACGCCGGTTAAGGGATATAAAAGCAATAAAATACCGATAATAACAAGGATAACAGGCTTAAACCAAGCTATCCATTTTGTATTATAACTTTTTATAGTATGATACGCATTTATAGTTCCCCCTATAACCAACAGCCAACCAATAAAATAAGAAAGCGTTAATGACGTTATTCCAGGGAAAAATATACCGACCAATCCTGCTAACAAAAGCAGTATGCCGGCAATGATGGAATGGGTTTTGAATTTCTTTAATAAATCTTCAGTATTAAAAAATTGTTGCATAATTAACCTCTATAATAATTTATATTTTTTGTTTTCTGAAAACAAAGAGAATTCTTCTTTCACTAAAAAGCAGTTCGGCAATAATTACAGCAATATAGAAAACGCCCAGCCAAACAAATCCGTTTTCGTTAGTTTGCCAAAGGTAAACTATTAAAACTAACCACGATAATATGCTAAGCGTTAGCCCGGTAAGCGGATAAGAATAGTTTATACCAATTTGTTTATGCAGTTTAATTGCAGAAAAATTAATAAAGATAAAAATCAAAAGAAAAGTAGAGCTTGCAAAAGATGATATTAAAGTAAGATCCGCGATATTTACAAAAATTAAAGTCAGTATCGAAATAACACTTAAACTTACCCAGGGAATATTTTTTGTTCTTTCCTTAAAAGAAAATATTTTGGGAAGATCTTTTTCTTGAGCCATAACCATTCCCAAACGGGCAGTACCGAAAAGTGTTGCATTTATTGCGGAAGCCGTTGAAAGCAAAGCGCCTAAGCTTATTAAAACAAAACCGGTTTTACCGAGAAACGGCTTTGCTGCTTCTGCTAATGCATATTCTTTATATTGTGCAATTTTATCTGGGGTTAAATTTCCAACAGCTACAAACGATACCAATAAATAAACGACTACAGTTATTAAAATTGAAATCATAATACTTTTCGGAAGATTTCGTTCAGGATCTTTCATTTCATTAACAGCATTGGGAATTAACTCAAATCCTTCATAAGCAACAAAAATTAGAGCTGCTCCCATAATAAGATTTGATGCGCTTTTATTAAAAACAGGTAAGACATAATTTTCTTTAACAAAAAACAATCCCATGCCGGCAAAGAGAAAAAGAATAATTAACTTTGTAATTACAATTAGAACCTCCGTATGGCCGGCAGCTTTAATGCCATAGAGATTTATACCTAAAAACAAAAGAATTACAAAACTTGCTAAAAAATGATGTATTGTTGAAGAGTATTGGGTGTTACCTGCCATTGCAGTTCCGTAAACACCAAACGTGTATGAGTAAAGAGCAAGCGTTCCGATATAGCCGACTAGAAGTAGCCAGCCTCCTATTGCAGCAAGATTTTGATTTTTAACGCTTTTTTCCATGTAAGTAAAACTGCCTCCATCTGAACGGAACCGTAAACCTAGTTTGGAATATGAATAACCGGTAAGAATTGCAATAATACCTCCTATTAAAAATGCAATTGGCGCTGCATGCCCGGCTAATCCGACAGACAAACCAAGTACGGAAAATATTCCACCGCCAACCATTCCGCCTACACCCATGGCAATCAGTTCTTTAAGAGTTAGTTTTTCTTCTTTCATTATTTTTTCGTATCAATTATTTTCATGCATAAGACAAGTAAATTAAATAAATGCGACTATAAAACTGACGGTTATTAATATAGAAAATCCCAAAACGACCTGTTTTTTAATCCCTTTATTTCCTAATACTAAAGCATATATCATTTTAACAAAATTATTGCTTGCTGCCGCTATAATCGTCGAAGTTACTATAAGAGACACAGATATACTTGAATTAACATTCTGGAAAAGGTTCAAAATGTAAGGATCAATATCTGTTACACCAACAATTAGCGATAAAAAATCGATTCCTTCTTTTCCGAAATTAGCAATAACATACTGGGTTAAAACAGCAAAGAAAGCGAATAAAACACCGAAAATTAAAGCTGTCTTAAATTCAAGCGGATTTCTATCGGCGACAATAACCATGTTGGAATTAGTCTTGTTAAAACTTTTGATTAAGAAAAATGCAATACCGACAGAAAGTAAAATCAGAAGAAGGAAAGGGATTATTAATTTGGCGGCAACTGCACGGTTAAATATCCACGCAAGGAGAAAAAGGCGAACATACATCACGCCGGTTGCAAGCATAATTCCCCCTGCAACCTTTTCCGACGAATTTTCCGTTTTACTTTTTTTTGCAAGAATAACCGTTGTTACAGTACTGCTATATAATCCGCCGAGTATTGCCGTTAAAACTAATCCCGAATTAGGGAATACGAATTTTTTTAGAATATAACTGAAATATGAAATACCGGAAATTGCAACTATTGCCAGACAAAATTTATAAGGGGAAATATTAATACTAGCCGAGATTGGTTTATCGGAGAGTAGCGGAAGAATAATTCCGGCAATTATTATGAATTTTGCAAAAATAGTAAATTCGTTTCTATCAAATCTTTTTGTAAAATTGAATAAATCCTCTTTTATCTCAACAACCACCAATATTGTAACGATTATCGACATAACAAGCCAAGACGGTTCCAAATAAATAAGAGGTGCCAGTGAGTATGTAATAAGGGCTATAATAGTTGAGGTTAATCCGAATTTTTTGTGAATCTTAATTTTATTATAGTACGATATTCCCAAAAATAGAGATAGTGCAAGACCTCCGGCTAAAAAAGGAAGCATTGTTTTTTTAGATATAACATAAAGAATAAAGCCGAGAATACCGATAAACGTAAAGGTTCTATCTGTTCCGAAGAGATGTTCGATTTTTTCATTAATGTGATGCCGTCTTTGTTCTAATCCTATAATCAGGGAAAAAAGAGCGACTAAGATAAAAGTATAAAAATCGATCGGTATTTTATTAATTAAATCCATAGATAAAAACTTAGTTTAATTTTATTTGTTGTTTTAAGTGCGCAAAATAAAAATTCCATTAAAAAAATATTATGAAAAAGATTACACTAAAAAAAACGGTATTTTAACTTTTCGTGCTGTTTTTTCTGCAGTATTCCCGGGCAATATTTATCAACTCTTTTTCTTTGTAAGATTAGATATAGGACCGCTTTCGGCTTCTTTCATAAAATTTGTAAAAGTATTTATTTCATCGGTAAATCTTTTTTCTAATTTTTAGTTTCATCCATAATTTATTTTAATAAATCCTTAGAGTTTTCCATTTTTAGCTCTCCGGTTTCAATTTTTTCCTATGAAATTCAATTTTTTTGAACTCTCTATTCCTAATTTTTCTGTAAATATATTCAATAGCAAAAGAGACGGCAAAAGTTATTATCGTACCATAAAAAACCGATCTTTGATCAAGCCACTGGTAATACAGCAGTAATAAAAAGACAATGGAAATAATTATAAGGTTTATACCCACCAGCCATTTATTGCCGCCAATGTCTTTAATTATCTTTAAATGTGATGATAGCACAAAGATGTAAATAACCGTAAATACCGAACTAGTAATTGCAGCAATACCGCCAATGTTAAAGAGCAAGGCAAATAATAATCCTAAAGCAGCGGTAATATAAAGACCTTCTGTTGTGCCGAACCATTCCTTTCGTTCAAAAAATTCCGGTAACTCTCCCTCTTTAGCGAACGAATAAGCAGTATTTGCGCCTCCGTATAAAGTTGCGTTTAAAGCAGAAGAAATTGAAAATAAAGCGCCTATTGATATTAAAAGAAATCCGAATTTTCCCAGGAATGGTTTTGCAGCTACTGCAAGTGCATTGTCTTGAGAAGCAATTAGAGTTTTTAAGGGAAGATTTCCAACGGCAACAAGGGCAACAGATATATATACGATGGAAACAATAGCAATGCTCACTATAATAGCTTTCGGAACATTCTTTTGAGGATTTTCCATATTCTCGGAAATATTGGTAATTAAACCAAATCCCATATAAGAAAGGAAAAATATAACCGATGCATGAATTAAACCGCTTACATGTGAAGTATTGAATGAGGGAGCAATCAAATCAGGCTTAATAGTTAAAAAACCGAAGACAATAAAGACTCCCAAGATAAGAAGCTTAATTAGAACAATGTAAAATTCTGCTTTACCAACAGCTTTAGATCCAAAAAAATTAAGTACTGTAAAAAAGGCAATAACAACAGCTTCTGTAATTCCCAACGAAAGGGCCGTAGAAGAAAAGCCAAATAATGGTAGAAAATAACCGGAGAATCCTTTAGCAAAAAGAGAAATGGAGACCACATAACTTAACCACATTAGAACACTTAAGCTGCCGGTAACAACCGTATCACCAAAACCTTTTAGTATAAAAGCAATCGGTCCTGCATTGGAAACAATTTTTCCGCCTAACTTTGTATATGAATAAGCTACGGCAAAAGCAAAAAAGGCAGAAAGTAAAAATGTTTCCGGCAGATCTTGTTTAGCTATTTCTGCGCCTACACCGAATATCGTAAATATACTTGCACCAATCATCGTTCCTACGGCAATCGAAATTGCCTCGATAAGAGTAATGCGCTTTTTTCCTGAAATAGTTTTGGGTGACATAAAGAGAATCTCCTTGAATAGTAAAGCTTAAATCCAATTCTTTATAAATCGGACGAACAACAAAAAAGGACTTTATTTAATTATTATAACAGGTATTTTCGATTTACGAGCTACCTTTTCCGCAGTGCTGCCGATTAACAGCTCCTCTGCTTCTGTAAGCCCTTTAGAACCCATAATTATTAATGTACAATTTTCTTTTAGACTATACTCAATTATCTCATCAAATGGATTCCCTTTTACAACATCGTATTTAATTGTAATGTCGGTACTCTCAAGGTCTTTGCCCCATCCCTTCAATTTTAGTTCGGCGCTTTTAGTTATATCTCCATCAATAAACATGTCGTTTATTGTCAGCTCTTGTGAGATAGGGGAGTAGCCGAATAATTTTTTATTCACCACATGCAAAAGGACTAATTCCTTAATGCCGCAATCCTTCATTTTAAGAATTTTAGTTTTTACTTTTTTTGCATGCACCGAAAAATCTGTCGGGAATAAAATTCTTGTAAACATAATTTCCTTTTAATTGATGAATTAAAATTTATTAACGCAATAGAATTACAGATACTTTTGATTTTCTTAAGACTTTTTCTGCTGTACTGCCGACCAACATTCTTTCAACTACTCCATGACCGACGCTTGGCAACAGTATTAATGTTACCCCATTATTTTCGCTGTATTTCAGTATCTCATCAAAGGGAATACCCTCTTTAATTTCAGTTGATACTTTTAATCCCGCTTTCTCAAGTTCGTCTTTCCAAGCATCCAGTTTCCGGTTTAATTCTTTAATAAGTTTTCCGTCTTTTTTCCAGTTATCTACTTCAATTATATCCAACATTGTAGAATAAGAAAAAATTCTTATATCAACTACATGCAACAAAATGATTTCCCCAATATTACACTTACTCATTTCAACAAGTTTATCTTTTGCTTTTTCCGCAGCTTCAGAAAAATCTGTCGGGAATAGAATTTTTGTAAACATTTTCAGCTCCTTTATATATAATTAAAATTATAATTTAGATTTTAAGTTAATTTTTCTAAAAAAAATATACATAAATCCTTTTCAAATATTTTCAATATTACAATTGTCCGTCTCAATAGTAAAGAAGTAAAACAATTTATTTATTTCTTAAATAGCCATGTTCGTGTAACGGAGTTTTTAATATTTTTAAGAAACCCGTGTGTCGTTTACCTGTTAAATTAAGATGTTTATAAACTTGTAATTTTGTCCAATCTTCAATAAATGCCCAAATAATACAATAACCCCAAATCAGTCCTACATAACTCCATGGAATAGACGGTACGAAGATACCAAATCCAACTATAGCAGCCGCCAAAACTTGCGTTCCAAGAATCGCTAACAAAAGTATTTTTGCCGGATAAGGTTTTGATAAGAACGGTCGTTTGGTACGGACAACAAACAATGTCATATGTCCTGCAACAGCTAATTTCAAGTAGATAAATGACTGTAGATGGGCAACATCTAATCCAAGCCATAACTTGGCAATAGCCAGCAGTAAAAATGTTTCGATAACTCCCAAAAGTCCTAAAGTAGTTGAGAGTGTAAGAACGCGGTGCATATCCCAGCGCACCGGTTTCGGATCAAGCCAAGTATTGTCATATGCAATGGTCATAATCGGCAGATCGTTAAGAACAGCAAGTAAAATTATCATAACTGATGTAATAGGGTAAAAGTTAAATACCATCATTGCCAGCACAACAAAAAACATAATACGGATTGTTTCGGTAATTCGGTAGATTGCATAAGAATTCATCCGCTCGAATATCATTCGAGCTTCCTCTACCGCTTTGATAATAACCGAGAGACCGGGAGCTGTTAATACTAATGCAGCGGCAGCCCGGGCAGCATCGGTTGCCCCGCTAACGGCAATACCAATATTTGCCTGTTTTAGAGCAGGGGCATCGTTAACCCCGTCCCCGGTCATGCCCGCAATATGACCGCGATCCTGCAATGCTTTAACAATTTCGTATTTATGTTTTGGAAACACTTCTGCAAATCCATCGGCTTGCTCTATTTTCTCAAGCATTTTTGATGAAAGATCTTTTTCATCTATGTCATCCTTAAAAAACTCACTTGCTGTGTGAATATTGGTTTTAAGTCCCAGTTCCGAGGCAATTTGCTTTCCTATTGCTGCATTGTCTCCTGTAACCATCTTAACTTCAATACCATGTTCTTGAGCACGTTTTATCATACTTGCCGAATCTTCGCGCGGCGGATCGAATAATGGTAATAATCCCAAAAATTTCCAATTGTTGTTTTCATCGGTTCGAGCAACTCCAAGAGTACGGTATCCTTTTTTAGCATATTCATCAACTTTAGTTTGTATGCTTTCCACTTTTTCTTTAGGAAGATTGCACATATCAAAAACGACTTGCGGTGCTCCCTTTGTTACCTTAAAAGAAGTTCCGTCTTTTGCTGTGATATCTGCTTCAGTCCTTTTATGAACCGGATCAAAAGGAAAAAATTTCTGCTGATTGTAGGTTTCCAAAACTTTTGGATCCGAAAGACCGGCGATGACCGCTAAATCAATAGCATCTTGATTTTCAGCTTTAGATGCTAAAGCCCCTACAAGAATAATCTCCTGCGGATCATCCACACCGAAAAGTGCAGGTTCTCCCAAGGTAAGCTTATTCTGTGTTAAAGTTCCGGTCTTGTCCGAGCATAAGATGTCCATTCCCGCCATTTCTTCAATCGATTCTAACCGGGTTACAATGGCTTTTTTCTTTGCAAGCACCATTGCACCGATAGCCATTGTTACAGAAAGAACCGCAGGCATAGCGGCCGGAATGGCTGCGACTACTAAAATTAAGGTAAATTGAATTAAAGTAAGAAGGGAAGAAGCTCTGAAAAGTTCATCGATAACAAGAATAGCGGCAAGTCCCAAACTCAAATAAATCAGGTAATCCCCAATCTTTAAAACAGCTTTTTGAAAATGAGATACGGATTTCGCCTCAGATACGAGCTTGGCGGTTTGTCCAAAGAAAGTGTCTTTCCCCGTTGTGGTTACCAACGCCACCATTTCTCCTTGTTTAGCAATAGATCCCGAAAAAACAATTTCTCCAGCCTTCCTGGTTACCGGCAGCGACTCACCGGTTAACGCAGATTGATCGACGCTAAGGTAATCACCTTCAACCAATTTTGTGTCAGCGGGAATAATGTCGCCGGGTCTTATTCGTACAATGTCTCCGGGTACTAATTTTGAAGAGTCTATTTCCATCCATTTGCCGTTACGTTTGGCGCGGCCTTTCATAGCCAATTGTTTTTTTAAAGCTTCAACTGCACTGGCAGCTTGATGTTCCTGCCAGAAGCCAACGGAAGCATTGAATAGAAGAAGGAATAAAATAATAAAAAAATCGGGCCAATGCTGAATAGCGGCAGAAAGAATTGCTGCAATTTCAATCATCCAGGGAATAGGTCCCCAAAAGTAAGATAAAAATTTGAGCAGCGAGCTTTCTTTTTTTTCTTCAAGAGCATTTGGACCGAACTGTTTAAGTCTATTATCAGCTTCTTCTTGTGATAGTCCGTTTTTGAGATCGACATTAAGTTGTTTTAAGCTTTCTTCAACCGTAAGTTTACTAAAATCAATTTGGGAATTTCCTTTAGCCATATTTACTCCTAGAATTAAATATATTTAATTTTTATTTATCGTCACTCAAAAAATAGACAGCTGTATCATCAACAATTTTTTTAACCTCTTCACCGGAGATTACTTCTTTTTTCTCTAAAAGAGCTGCTAATGCATTTAAAGTTTTCCTGTTTTTCTTTAGAATTTCTCTGGCTCTTGCGTGATTAGTTTCAATCAATATTCTAACTTCATCGTCTATTATTTTCGCGGTTTCTTCGCTATAATTTTTTTCTTGCCCATATTCAACACCAAGATATAAGGATTGTTCCTTTTTACCATAAGTTAACGGTCCCAATTTTTCACTCATACCGAGCTGGCATACCATAGAGCGGGCAATGTCGCTGGCGCGTTCAAGATCATTAGAAGCCCCGCTGGATATGTCGCCGAAAATTATTTCTTCGGCAACTCTGCCGCCCAGTAAAATAGCAAGCTGGTCGTTAAGTTCATTTTTTGTTGATAAGAATTTTTCGTGTACAGGTAGCTGAAGCGTATAACCAAGTGATCCCATTCCACGCGGTATAATTGAGACTTTATGTACCGGTTCACCTGTAGGAACAATTTCCGCAACCAAAGTATGGCCTGATTCGTGATAGGCAACCCTATGTTTTTCTTCTTTTCCAAGTGTTCTATTTTTTTTCTCGGGTCCGGCAATAACTCTATCTATTGCCATCTCAAAATCACTCATCATAACGGATTTGTGATTGTTCCTTGCTGCCATTAAAGCCGCTTCGTTGGCAATATTTTCTAAATCGGCGCCAACAAAACCGGGTGTGCGTTGAGCAACAACTTCGAGATCGATATCTTTTCCTAATTTAATTTTTTGAACATGAATATTTAGTATTTCAATTCTATCTTTCAAATCCGGTTTATCTACAACTATTTGTCTATCAAATCTACCGGCTCTTAATAATGCTTTGTCTAAAATTTCAGGACGGTTTGTTGCTGCCATAACAATTACACCCGAAGCAGTATTAAATCCATCCATTTCGACCAAAAGCTGGTTAAGTGTTTGTTCGCGTTCATCATGTCCTCCAATCACCGAGGGTCCGCCTCTCGCTCGCCCTATAGCATCGAGTTCATCAATAAAAATGATGCACGGAGCCTTTTGTTTTGCCTGTTCGAATAAATCACGCACACGTGCAGCGCCAACACCGACAAACATTTCAATAAATTCCGAACCGTTAATGTTGAAAAAGGGCACGCCGGATTCACCGGCAACTGCACGGGCTAACAATGTTTTACCTGTTCCTGGAGGTCCCACCAATAAAACTCCTTTCGGCATTCTGCCGCCTAATCTTTGAAAGTGCATCGGATTTTTTAAAAAATCAATACTTTCTTTTAATTCTTGTTTTGCTTCATTAACACCGGCAACATCTTTAAAGGTAACTCTAGGCAGATTATTAGGATGGATATGGACTTTATTTTGTCCTAAATTTAAAAATGAGCCTCCCGCTTTTCCAGTTTTTTTGGAAATGTAATACCAGATAAAAACAAAAAATACTATTGGTAGAATCCACCAGATTAAGAAGTTCATTAAAACATTATTCTTTTTTACAACGACATTATATTTTACCCCATGTTTCTGCAGTTTTTTAGCTAATTCGTTATTTTTTAAAGGAACCGTAATAAAAAATTCTTTTTTACCGGTTTTTTTATCTTTTATTTTTAATATTCCTGAGATACTGTTATTACTAATGGTACATGAGTCCACTTTGTTGCTGTCCAAATATTCTAAAAATTGACTATATGGAATTTCTTCCCTGTTTTTTTGAAACGGCATTTGAAATAAATAAATAAAGAATAAAATCATTAGCAAATACCAAATGAAGTTTGTCCATGGATTTTTAGCTTTCTTTTTATCGGACGGCTTGTTAATTTCCAAATCAGGTTCTTTTTTTCGCGGTAGATTAAAACTCGACTTTTTCATTTAATTCCTTATACAAAGCTTTTACAATTAAGTTTACTAAAAGGTACTATTTAAAAAGTTTTATTATTGGACTAGAAATATTTGCAACCGTTCATTAAGAGTCCCCATGTAATATCGTATTGAGAAATTATCCCAACCAATTTCCCATTTTTCACCACGGGTAATTGCTTTATTTTATCTGCAATCATCTTGGCTCCTGCTTCTACTGCTTTGACATCCGGGTTAGTTATCTCCGGTTCGCGCGTCATTATTTCAGAAACTTTTTTATTAAAGATATCATCAGTTCTATTTTCAATAGATTTCGGATTTAATATATATTCTTCGTGTTCATAAAGTTCTTTATAATTGGGGAGGATTTGACGAAAAAGATCACTATAAGTAACTATTCCAACAACCGTTCCTTCGTCAGAAATCACAATCAAATTTTGCAAATTATTTTTATGCATCAAAACATTGACTTTCTTAACAGAATTATTAAGATTAACAGTTGCAGGATTTTCAGTCATCAAATCTTTTACTTTCATAATTAACACTCCGTGTAATTAAAGTCCGAGAAATATCGGTTTATCATTTTTATCGATTAAATAGCGCGTTAAACTGCCTATAAAAAATTCTTTTACCGCATTTTTAGAATGCGCGCCGATAACGAAAAGATCGTTTTTTCTGTAAAATTTATCATCAATAATATCTATTATATTTTCTTCCGTATGTATAAATTCAACATTTTTAATTCCATAAGCTTCAAAAAATTCCTTTAGATTAGTTCTTAAGAACTCAGCATATTTTTTATCCGAAGTTGAGTTGACTAATTTTACATTAAAATTTAAAACTCTTGCTAAACGAACAAAGCCATGCAATGCTCTGGTAGCCTGCATCGAACCGTCATAAGCAATTAACACATTTTGAATATCAACGTAATTCTCAGGGACAACCAGAATAGGAATTACAGAATGATTTAAGACTTTTTTTATCGTATCCCCGGCTTTGTCCGGGTTTTCCAATTCAAAATATGTACGCATTCCCATTAAAACTAAATCATAAAACTTCGCTTTTTTCAGTATCCAATCCGAAGGGATACCCTTACTTTCCTCTAAATTATAATTAACATTATCATTCATACACAACTCCGTGAATTTCTTTTCTGCTAAACTAAGATTATTATTTACTTCGCCAATTTTGGCTTCTTCAAGTTTTTCAGCCCAATATATTCCGCCGAGGGGAACAGAACCAACAGATTCTTCAATTGCAGTAATGTCTAATATAGTCATACCGGTTATTGAAGCGTTGTGCTTTTT
>BDSW01000033.1 GCA_002898175.1 bacterium BMS3Abin04 | reverse complement strand
GATTTCGTAGTAAGATATTTTTGTTAAAAGGTGATAGAATAATTATAATTTTAAATATCTACTCTCGGATGTTCTTCTACCCATTTTTCTAAGAACTTAACAATCTCAACGGTTGAGGCTCCAGGCGTAAAAAGTTCGCCGACTCCCATTGTTTTTAATTTTTTAATATCGTCTTCGGGAATTATTCCTCCCCCGAACAAAAGGACATCATCCATTCCTTTTTCCTTCATTATTTCCAAAACTCTTGGGAAGATCGTCATATGTGCACCGGATAAAATACTAATCCCAATCGCATCAACATCTTCCTGCAAGGCAGCTTCAACAATCATTTCGGGGGTTTGGCGTAAACCGGTATAAATTACTTCCATACCGGCATCGCGTAATGCTGAAGCAATAACTTTCGCTCCCCTGTCGTGTCCGTCCAAACCGGCTTTAGCAACTATGACTCGAATTTTATGTTCCATGAAACACCCAATTTTGTTTTTCAATATTAAAAAATAAAGAAACTTTTATAAAATGGTGGATAAAATCGTAAATTCGCTTACCTCAAATAATTTTTCCGTTTGGCAAATGCCCCAAAGATACCTCCGGTATGCAGAAATAACACTTTCGTTTTCTTTTTTCTATTCAAAAAATTTTCTTGGAAAGCGTAAAAGGCCTTTCCTGTATAAGCCGGATCTAATATAATTCCGCTTTCTTCGGTAAAACTTCTAATCACTTTTATTTTTTCAGAAGCAATATGTTTATATCCTTCCTTCGAATAACCATCTAAAATTTCGAGTTGATTAAAATTAAGATTGATATCCAACTTGTATTTTTCCACGCAAGCTTGAGCAACTTCTTCAATCTTTTTACGAATAATTTTTGCGGAGTATAAAACATTTACTGCAAATACCTTCAGATTCAGGTTATACAATTCAGCTCCAACCAACAAGCCTGCAGCTGTTCCTCCACTTCCGGCGGCAACTGTAATTCCCGTAATTTCTTGCCCGGAAACCTGGGTTTTCAATTCCTTCATAAATTCGATATAACCCCAAATACCAAGCGGAGAAGTTCCGCCTTCGGGAATTATGTAAACTTTTTTCCTTCTTTTTGTAAACTGTTTTTTTTCATTCAGCATAATTTCATTTACATCTGAATATTCAGATTTTGTGAGATATCGTATCTCCGAATTAACGAATCTGTCTATGAAAAGATTACCGTCTGCGTTAACTTTTTCTTTTCCCCACAAAAATAATTTTGATTTTACTCCTATTGAAGCTGCCGCAATTGCCGTTGCCCTGGAATGATTAGATTGTTCTCCTCCGCAAGTAAACACATAATTTACGCCTTGGTTCTTCGCATCATACATAAGATATTCAAGCTTTCTCACTTTATTCCCGCTCATTTCCAAGCCGGTAAAATCATCTCTTTTTATAAAGAACGGTTTACCTCTAAACACTTTTTGCTGAATTGGAGTTGGTAAGTTAGCTAATAATAATTTTTTCGGAATCTTCATAATAACTAAGGCAAATTATTTCTTCTTCATTTTTTTATAATACTTTCTGGCTAATTCTAAATCCTTCGGTGTATCTACTGAAAAACTATCATATTCGGTAACCACAATTTTAATTTTCATTCCGCATTCAAGCATTCTTAGCTGCTCTAACTTTTCAGCCCTTTCTAAATCAGTTTGTTTAAGACTTGTAAATTTAAGTAATTCATTTTTTCTAAATACGTACAAACCAATATGTTTATAAAAATCAGTAAACATAATTTTTTCGGCTATAGTTCTTGAATCTCTTACAAACGGAATTGGCTGGCGGGAAAAGTATAATGCATAATTATTGTAATCAAAAACTACCTTGGGAATAGATGCAGATTTATATTCATCGACACTTGTAATTTTTTTTGCTAATGTTGAAACTTTTACTTTTCTGTCAAATAACAAAGGCTCAATTGCTTGATCAATCATTCTTCCGGATATAAACGGTTCGTCGCCTTGTATGTTAACTATGATTTCCGCAGTAGCTAAACTTTTGGCAACAAATGCTATTCTATCCGAACCTGTTGAAAAATCTTTAGGAGTCATTACAACTTGCGCTCCGAATTTTTTAACTACACTAAAAACTTTTTCGTCATCTACTGCAATAACAATATCGTTTAGGAGTTTGGATTTTTTTGCTCTTTCGTAAGTATGCTGAATCATTGGTTTACCTCCAATGGAGGCAAGCGGTTTTCCCATTAATCTTGATGAAGCAAACCGGGCAGGGATAATTCCAATTATCATTCTAATGATTTATTTGTTAGAAGTCTTATTCACCTTTATTACTTTCGGAACTTTAAAAAAGTGTTCCGTTGCATCCGGTGCGTTCATTAGTGCACTTTCCGAAGTTACAGACCCTTTTAGTATATCTTCCCTAAAAACATTATCTTTCTCAATAGGATAGGACAATGGTTCAATATTTTCCGTATCGAGTTCATTCAACTTATCCATATAACCTAAAATTTCATTCATATCCTTAGCTAAATTGTCAAGTTCGTTTTCGGTGAATTCTAATCTCGCAAGCGTTGCAATATATTTTACATCTTCAATTGAAACAGCCATATAATTTCCTAAACTTAATAAAATATAAATTTAACCAAAACTAAACTAAAGTGAAATTGATTTTCCAATTAAAATTGTTGAAAAAAATAATAATGGTGTTATTTAATAAAAGTAGCAAATGATCAATTACTACTATCGGTCAACTTGGCAAGTTGGCTTACAAAACAATGCAGCAAATTTGCATAAAAATTTTCATCTAATAAGCTATAATGATTCAATATATGCGACCCTATTTTTAATAGACGGATGGCTGTAGAAAAGCCACTCAACAAGCGGATGCGGATCTTTATCGGATAAGTTTTGCTTAGTTAGTTTATTTAGCGTATTTATAAATATTTGCTTTTTATTTGTTGACTTAACTGCATATTCATCGGCCTGATATTCGAATTTGCGGGAAATAATATTAGTTAAAGGCTCCATAAAGAAACCTATTATCATTGCCCACAAAGATAAAACCGGCAGCGCAGCAATTTGTGAAATATTACTAAAACCGAACCAAGAAAGAGAAATTTGATAAAAATAAGCTATCAGAAAAAACATAAGGAAACTGGATATCGTACTGATGAATAGGTTTTTAATTATGTGCTTATGCTTATAATGCCCCATTTCGTGAGCAATTACGGTCTCGATTTCATCCGTAGTATATTCGTTCAAAAGTGTATCGCCTAAAATTATTTTTTTAGTTTTACCTAAGCCGGTAAACATTGCATTAGCTTTCTTTGTATTCTTACTCATATTAAATTGAAAGATGTTTTCTACTTTCATTCCTGCATTCTTCGCTAATTTAAAAACACGATTTTTAAGTTCCTCATCTTCTATCGGCTTAATTTTATAAAATAACGGAAGGATTACAACCGGTAGAAATTTTGCAAGTACGACAGAAAGCAGAAACATAATTATTGCAAAAACCAGCCACCACAAATTTCCGTATGTGCGAATAGCATAATAAAAAACTAGCATAACGGGAATACCGATAACTCCGCCGACTAAAACACCTTTGAAACCTTCCCAAATCCATTGCCGAAAAGTTTGATTAGATAATTTATATTTATGTTCTAAATAGAATTCGCTGTAAAAATTTAAAGGCCAAAAAATAACCGCAAGCACAAAACTTGTTACGAGAACGAACAGAAGAAAAACCATGTACGGATTTGACGAATATGATCTTAAGTGTTCCACCAAAGACTTACTAAGTCCGGTATAAACAAATAAAAATATCATTACAAACGTTACTATCCCTTTACCGACACTTATAGCCAGCTTAATATTGCTGTATTTTTTTGCTTCCATTAAATTTGCTCGTTCCGTTACTATATTATTTTGTGACGGTAAATATATTAAATTATGGAATTATACTTTTAATAATAAAGATCCCCTTATCAACAAGAATTTGGGATAATTTGGAAGGACATTCTTAAACTTCCAAAATACCAACTACTAAAAATTTATTTTTAGAGAAAATGAAGAGTTAGTTTTGGATTAAGGAAAAGGTTAGAGTTATGAAGATGACAATACTATAAAATGCACTTAATAAAATATAAGTACTTTTGAAAATTTATTTATGCCAAAGCTGTTCAAGTATGTTTAGTTAACATTAGTACAAATATCAAAAAAAAATATCGGCAACTTCCTGCAAATTCAGCGATAGTCAAATTAAGAATTCACAAAGTTATCGGCATGAGAATAATTAATCGTATTATGATTTTGAGATACATTCTTACCCAATTTAAAACTATTAACAAGCTGCTGTAAATTATCCGTTAAATGATGCAAGTTTTCCGCAGCAAGACTAATTTGCTGAGTCCCCTCAGCCGATTGGTGCGTTACCCTGTTAATTGCCTCTACGTTACTGCTTATTTGTTCACTTGTAGAGGATTGTTCTTCGGTAGCAACAGCTAATTGATTTATTATATTAGAAACTCTTTCAAAATTATCAATAATATCATTAAGTGAATTCCCGGCTTTCTGCGCGAGTTCTTTTCCTTTTTCGGCCTCACTAGTTCCCATTTCTATTGCTTGAACTGCCCCTATAGTATCATCTTGAATTTTCTTAATCATCTGTGCAATTTCTTGCGTTGCTTTAGTAGTTCTTTCGGCAAGTTTACGTACTTCATCTGCTACCACAGCAAATCCTCTTCCCTGTTCACCGGCTCTAGCAGCTTCGATAGCAGCATTTAAAGCTAATAAATTTGTCTGATCAGCGATTTCATCAATTACTTGAATTATTTCCCCAATTTGATTACTGCTGTTGCCTAATTTTTGAATTGTCCCGGCTGATTCCGACACAACATTTGCAATTCTGTTTATACCGTTAATAGTTTCAACAACAACCTTACCACCTTCTTTGGCCTTTTCACCTGCTTCCAGCGCGGTACTTGCAGCAAGATTGGCATTTTTTGTACTATCCATAATTGTATGCGTCATTTCTTCAATAGAGGAAGCAACCTCAGCAGCTTGCACACTCTGCTCGCTTGCTCCTGCCGCCATCTCCTCTGTACTCGATGAAATTTGAGCAGAGGAACTTGCTAATTCATAGGCTGTTTCCGTAACTTTACCTATAAGATCATTCATGGAATCAATAACTCTGTTTATATCCTTTTTTATTAATTGGTAATCACCCTTATAATTTCCATTCATTTTCTTTGTAAAGTCACCTTCTGCCATTTTATCCAAGACTTCGCCCGCTTCTAAAATCGGCGCAACTGTAGCATCCAGTATAGAATTAATTCCCTTTATAACATTTTTCCAATCACCGTTAAAGCGACTTTCATCTCCTCTTACCGAAAGATCCCCTTCCCGGTTTGCTTCTACTAATTTATTAACTTCTTTATTTACATTTTCAATAGTTTCAACTTCATTATTAAAAGCAAAGGCAAGTAAATCCTTATCTGACGTAGGGGTTACGGATTCAAAACTTCCTGATGCAATTTTTTCTGCAGCTTCAATTTTTTCAACTTGGGCTTCTCTTAATTGTCTCGTCATATCCGCAAGTTCTCCAAATTCATCATTTGAATTTATATCTACTGTAACGTCATAATTTCCGTGTGCAAATTCGTTTAAAACCTCTTTTAATTTTTTGATTGGTTTAGAAAGTGCCGGCGCTAAATAAAAAAGACAGATTAGAAGGACCGCTGTTCCAAGACCCATTCCGGAGAATATTAACATTTTTGCAGCATTAACATTTTCTTTTAATTCGACATCCATTCGCGCGGTTTCATCCGATAGTTCGTTAACAATTGTATCGAATTCTTTGTTTAACTTTGCCCCGTATTCCTCCCCTGAAGAAGTTGCAATATCTGCAGCCATATCAAAATTTTTCAAAGCAGCCGCACTAATAATCGAACTGCACACAAGTTCTTTGTAATCATTCCACGTACTATTAACTTGCTTGAATGATGACCTAATTTTTTCTGAATTTAATTTCTTTTCCAGTGAATTTAATTTAGAATCAATCAAAGTTGATAGCGTGTTATATTGTTGCATATCGTTCTTTATATTTTCCGAGAACTGGGGGATAGAAAATCTAAGCATTAAAAATTGAACTTTTCGAAATTCGGAATACAATTCTTGTATTTGATATCGGGGAACAATATTATTTTGGTAATTCAGGTTATTAAACTCATTCATTTTAGCAATCTGGAAAATTACATTTATAACTATGATGGTTGCTATTCCTCCTAATGCAAGATATCCTAATTGTATTTTCCTTACAAATTTGAATTTAAACTGCTTTTTCGTTCTGGATTTAGATTTATTTTTTTTTGATTTTAGCATTAATTTTTCCTTATGAAATATTCAATAGAAAATCAATTAAAAAAAGATTTCACTACATTTTAAATTGAAACTGAATTGCCATTTTTACATTAACCGGTTTACCTTTCATTATTCCCGGAGAGAATTTTGAAGACCTAACTGCATTAACAACTTGTTCATCACAACCGGCACCAATTCCTTTTATGACTTTTACATCATCAACATTACCGTTTTTATTAACGAAAGCTAAAACATAAACTTTCCCTTGCACGTGAGCTTGCTGAGCAATTTCCGGGTATTTAATTTTATTATAGATTGCCTTTAATCCACCGATTGGAGAAGGCATCTGTTCTGCAAACGCTAAATATTTCCCGCCTTCATTACTTTTATTATAACTAAAATTATCTGTAGCATGCGATAAATTACTTGAAAATAGTAAAAGTATCAGAATAATTGTTAAACTTCTTATTCTTTTCATTTCTTTTCCTTTTAATTGTGAACTCTTTATGAATTATCGTAAAAGATGAACGAAAGTTTAAGAAGATTTCAAATCAGGAAGCTTATAAAATATTGTAGGAAATGTATGACACTCATAGAGTGGAAGGATTAAAATGATGCGGTATTACTCAACCGTAATTACAATCTCAGTCATTTGAACGTTTACTTTGGAATGTTCTATATTTATAATAATATTGTAATGCTTTAAGGGAAAAAGTTACAATTAAGAAACATATATTGATAAAATGCAATCATAATTTAAGCTGCTTGATTTATATTGTTCCAGTAATTTGCTCTATTTTGTTCAACTATTATTAATTTTACTCTTTCCCGACTCACATAGGAATAAACGAGATTAAGTTTATAGTAAAATTTATGATTAAGAATCGTTTAAATAATCCTGTTTTGTTATAGTTCGCAGTAGTCTACTTAACAATTTTTGAAACTTCTTTAAATTCCGGCGTTCCGCAGACATTTAGCATTTCAAATAAAATTGATTCTGCCGTTGTGATTTCCGCACCGTTATTTCTCATGCGTTCAAGAGCAATTTTATAATCAATTTTCTTGCGGGAAGAAACGGCGTCTGCAGCTAAGTTTACTTGAAAATTATTTACAATCAAATCAAGAACAGTTTGCTGAACACAAACATGAGTTTCAATTCCGCATACAATAATCTGAGAAATATTTTTACTCATGAACTCTTCAAATAAATCTCCCGCACCGTAACAGCTAAAGCTCATTTTTTGAATAGCTTCAACCGCCTCTAATTCATTTTTAATATCGGGATGAGTTGGTCCCAAACCTTTCGGGTACTGCTCAGTGAAATAAATAGGAACATTTAAAACTTTACAGCCTTGGATCAATTTTATTGTATTTTCTATTACTCTTTCTTTCTTCCTTTCAACAGTTAATATTCTTTCTTGTATATCAATAACCAGTAAAGCTGATTTTTTGCTATTTAATATTTTAGGATTTCTTCTAATGTTATCGCTCATTTTTCCCTCTTAAATATTTTGCAATATAGTTATTACTTCTTTTAAATTTTGTGCTTCATAGTCCGGTTTAATTTTAAGATTTTTTGATAAAGGATAATTTGTTTTACCCGTATAAATAAGTATGGTTTTGGCATTCAAATTTTTTGCTCCTTTAATATCTGTTTCCAAATCGTCTCCCAGCATAATAAAGTTTTGTTTGGTGCTATACCCAAGAATTTCGAGTCCCGCTTGAAAATATAAGGGAGAAGGTTTACCTATCAAAATTGAGACTTTACCCGTTGCATATTCAATGCCGGCAATAAATGCTCCGGCATCAATTAACAAGCCATCTTCAGGTGTTTTCCAAAACTTATTTTTATGCATCGCAATTATATCTGCTCCATTATAAACATATTTAAAAATCCCGTTCATTATTTCATAATTCCATCGTTTCCCAATATCACCTATTACAACAGCTTCGGGAGATTGGAAATCCAACACATCATCAAATAAATTTTTTATTGAATCCGCACAATAAACTGCAGCCTTCTTATATTTTTCTTTAACATAAATTGCGGCTGCATCGGCAGCTGTTAGTACAGGGATATCACAATTGATTGAGTTATTTTCAAAAAAATTTAAAATACTTTTACCGTGAGACAAAGTTGAGTTGCTGATAACACAAGCCGGTCTTTGAGATATTTTTAAATACTCAAAAAGCTCTTTTAGGTATAATGCCGGTTTTTTACCGATTCTAAGAACACCGTCAAGATCTATTAATAAAGGTAAAAGATTCTTGTCCATAGAATTAAAATTTGTTCCGTTTTATTCGAAAGTAAATTTATGATATAAATTTGCAATTATTCAAGTAAAAGAAACTTTTTTATCCGATTTTTAAAAAATCTCTTGGAAATTTTGAAAATCTGCTTTATCTTTATATAGACTAAATCTAAATAAAAAAAACAAACTTTATTGTGACTATGAAAACTGCAGATAAATTGAAAACCGGTGAGAAAGGAATAATTCAAGAAGTAGATTTCTCCAGCCCCAGTTCGAAAAGGATATTGGAATTCGGCTTTACACCGGGTCAAGAAATCGAACTAGTCAATGTTTCTGCTTTTGATGATCCTTTAGCGTTTTCCGTTAGGGGAACTTTAATTGCAATAAGAAAAAGTGAAGCCAGATCCATTATACTTTCATGAACTCTGAAGTAACCCGGTCCGTTCCTTTTATTACATTAGTTGGTCCCCCAAACTCCGGTAAAACAACAATTTTTAACTACCTAAGCGGTAAAAATTATAAAACGTCAAATTATCCCGGTTCTACGGTTGAATATCATACCGCCAACCTTTTTTTGAAGTCCGGATTAAAATCGGTATTATTAGATTCGCCCGGAGTTATAAGTCTTTCGCCAAACTCACCAGATGAGAAAATTGCAATTGACGCAATTTATAGTAACCCTAAATACGGAAAACCTGATTTGATTATTGTAACCATTGATGCTAGTCAAATCTCCAGGCATTTGCTTCTTGCTAAAGAGTTACTCGATTCCGGATTTAAGATTGTTATCGCTTTAACAATGATTGATGTTCTTGAAAAGAAGAAGCTTAAAATAGACAGCGCTAAATTGTCTGCAATTATGAATTGCAAAGTAATTAAAATAAACGGACGCAATGGGGAAGGAGTTGATGAACTTTTGACGGCTATTGAATCCGAGATAAATTCAAGCGTTAAACCGGTTAAAGGAAAAAATCTATTAACAGAATCGGACTATAATTTATACTTAATAAAAACTTTTAAGAGCATTGAAAATATAGAAAACAAAGTTATTTATCCTATAGTTGATAAAAAAACATTAAAGAAGGCTAATGCACAATTAAAAGTTTTAAATAATGATTTAAAGAAAAAACTTGAAGAACCTGATCAATCTACACTTAAAATCGACCGTATTTTATTGCACAAGGTTTGGGGATTAGTAATATTCTTTTTAATAATGGCATTAACTTTTATATCCATATTTTATCTTGCTTTACCGATTATGGAATTAGTAAGTGAATTTTTTGGAATTTTATCTAACGAAACCGTTAAGCTCTTAGGCTATAATTGGTTCGGAAATTTAATTTCTAACGGTGTTATTACCGGTACTGGAGCTGTGTTAGTATTCATTCCACAAATCTTTATCTTGTTTTTTATTCTCGGTTTTCTTGAGGACAGCGGTTACCTTGCGAGAGGAGCTATGCTGATTGATAGACCGCTCTCCAAAATAGGTTTGAACGGCAGGTCTTTTGTACCTATGCTTTCCGGATTTGCTTGTGCCATACCTGCAATTATGGCGGCAAGAACTATACGAAGTCGAAAAGAAAGACTTTTAACTATTTTCATTATTCCTTTAATGAGTTGTTCCGCCAGGTTACCTGTTTATACTCTGTTAATTGCATTTCTTGTTCCAAGAGATAAATTATGGCTTGGTGGAATCGGTTTGGCAGGGATATATTTGTTTAGTATTCTTAGCGCAGCTTTAGTCGCAGGTCTTGTAAACAAATTTAGTAAAAAAATAATACAGGAAGAATCTTCTTCTTCATTTATTTTAGAATTACCGACCTACAAAACGCCGAAATTTAGCATTATTTTGAACAATGCATACGAGGGATCAAAACTTTACTTAATTAAAGCAGGTACGGTAATTCTTGTTTTGTCCATGATATTATGGGTTATTACCTACTTCCCAAATTACAATCCTAAAATAAACGAATCCGGTTTAGCTCCAGATAAAGTTGAACAAATAAAAAGTTCGGAACGATTAGAAAATTCTTATGCTGCTTCATTCGGACATATAATTGAGCCCATCATGACACCAATCGGTATGGATTGGAGGGTTGGAGTATCTTTAATTTCTGCATTTGCCGCTCGTGAGGTTTTTGTTAGTTCATTATCACTAATTTTTAAGGTTACCGATAGCGATGGAACATTGCAGAACTCACTTTTAACTGCAATGAATGAAGCAACAATTGGGAAGACCGGGGAAAAGTTATTTACTACCGCAACAATAATCGGATTAATTCTGTTTTTTGTTTTTGCACTTCAATGCGTTTCTACTTTGGCAATCTCCAGGCAAGAGACCGGCAGCTGGAGAATTCCCATGCTGCAATTATTTATTTATACTTCTATTGCTTATATATTAACATTTATAACTGTGAACGGACTGAGAGCTTTAGGTATTAATTGATTCGTAAAGCTTTAAGATTCAATTCCTTTTCTCGATAAAATCCCTTTTTTGTAATAATGCTTCACTTCTTTCATCTCCGTTACAAGATCGGCAGCATCGATAATTTCTTGCGGGCAATATCTTCCGGTAATTATTATCTCAACTTCGGGAGGTTTTAGTGTAATAAAATTTAAAATGTCTTCTGCCGTTAAAAGTTTAAAGTAGATTGAGACACACGCTTCATCTAAAATAATAATATCATATTTACCGCTTAACATTTTTTCTTTGGCAGTATTAAGTCCCGATTTAATTCTTGCAATCTCTCTCTCTCCCGGAGGCTCCTTTTTGTAGACAAATTCATCTCCGCCGAATTGTTCTATGGTAATCCATTCTGCCAGATGCTTGAGACTATTTAATTCGTTGTATGGAAACTCCTTCATGAATTGAGCAATATATGTTTTTAGTCCAAATCCGGCGGCACGTAAAGCTTGACCTAAAGCTGCCGTAGTTTTGCCTTTTCCGTTCCCGGTATAGACTTGTATAAATCCCTCTTTTAGTTTAGTCATATATAATCAAATTATTTTTAGTTGAAAAATATTCTCGGTTTGGAATATGCTATTTCGTATACGGACAACATGGCATGTTGTATTGCAATTCAAATTATTTATCAACAATTTTACCGTTTTGAAGTTCTTTTACCAATCTATCGGTTTTATAAATATATTTCAAAGCTTCAATTAAACCCTTTGAATCAGTTGCGACTGTTCTGTTATCTTCCGGTAAATAAATTATATAGCCTGCTAAACTTTCAATGTTCCCGTCATGTACTAAGCCTACAACTTCGGCATTTTTATTTATTATAGCACTGCCGGAATTTCCACCGACAATATCATTCATAGAAGCAAAACCCACCGACGTGGATAAATCTAATCCTTTTGGCGGTGTTTTCCACCTCTCGTGTAAACCCCAAGGATATGTTTTTTGTCCGAAAGAATAATAACGATCCCACAATCCGTAGAACGTTGTTTTACCCGGTGCAACGGTTCCGTTATATTCATATCCTTTTATTACTCCATCGGAAATGCGTAAAGTTAAAGATGCATCGGGCGGGATTTCTTTACCGTAAATTGCAAATATAATTTCTCCCAATAATTGATTTTGAACGTTCAATGTATTTATAGCATCAGTTCTACTTTTAGTAATTTCCTTTAGCCGCTTTTTTGAATATTGTAAGTAATAAATAAAAGGATCATCGGAATTTAGAATTTCATCGGGTGAACTTTTAACAAGTTCGTTAAACTTTTGCTTTGTCGTCAAACTCGATTTTTCTAACATATATTTAACAGCTTTATTTCCTGTTTCTCCATTAAGCATTTTTTTGAGAAAAGGCATACTTTTCGGTAAAATATTATTTAAAATATTTACTTGAGCCTTTAATAATAAATTAGTGAATTCACTATCTGTTTTCCCCGGATAGATTTTATTTAATGTTTGCTCTAAGGAATCCGCTTTGTATTTAATCTCTCTTTCATCTTCCGGTAGTTTAAGTTGTTCTTCATATTTAATTAGCTTATGAGCAATTTTCAAATATTCATTTTGGGGAAATCTTCTTAAAGAAAAAACATAATATTCATCTGCTGTTTTTTCCAACTCTTTTACAACCAAACTTATTGCATCCCAAACATGACTATATTTTTTATTCAGCAAACTATCTGCATGGACAAGTTTTTTTAAGTTCTGTTCAAAATCGGATTTCTTTTTCATAATGTATTTGTTATGTAATGCCGCCAATCTTCCGGCGTAAGATTTTCTTGCATTACCCCAACCCATAACTTTATTTAATAATTCAGACTCCCGTTCGGGATGTTTCTCAAATAGCTCAAAATAGACATTGTAAATCTCATTAAATCCGATTAGTATATTCTTATATAATTTATTTTTTAAGTAGTTTAGTTCGGCAAGAGAAAATATTCTGCTTGTTCGCCCGGGTCTTCCGACCACAAAAATCGGTTCACCTTCACCGGCTCCGCTTTTACTCCACTTAAAATAATTATTCACTTTAACCGGTTCACCGTTTTCATCGTAGGCACGGTAGAATGCAAAATCCAGTTCATATCTGGGATAAGTAAAATTATCCCAATCCCAACCTGTAGCCGCAATTTGAAAATCGGGGGACATAACAAGACGAATGTCCTTATATCTTTTATAACCATAGAGTGAATATTTCCCGCCATAATAAAGTTTAACTACTTTACAGAGCAAGCCGGTTTCTTCGGAAAAATTGGCAGCAACTCTACTTATCCCCTTTTTCTCAAGCTCTACTTTTTCATTATCGGTTTTGCCTTTTGCTATTGCCGATTTAATCGAATCCGTTACATCAACAATAAATTGTAATTGATCGACGTATAAACCGGGAATTTTTCTTTCTTCTTTTAAGCTCTCCGAATAGAATCCGTCACGCAATAAATTTTCACCTTCTTTTTGGACTAAATGAAGCTGATTCCTTCCGCAATGATGATTAGTCATTATTAAACCGTTAGCAGAAACAAAAGATGCAGAGCAGCCTCCGCCAAATTGAAGAGCAGATTTTTGAACATGCTCTAACCAATCTTCGTTTGGACTAAAATTATATTTCTCTTCGAACCTTTCAACCGGGACATCATCGAATGTCCACATTCTTCCAAAATCTTGAAGTGAAAAATGAACCGTATCTAAGTTTAACGGGGTGTAAAATCCTCTTTGACTAAAAGATTTGGATGAAACAAAAAGACTAAAAACTACTAAGAATAAAATCGGCAGACTTATAGTTGCATTATTTTCCATGAATTCACCAAAATTTTATTAATTTTTATTAGATTTTATGTGCAAAATAATTATGCAAACAGTATATTAAATTAAGAAAAGTTTCTTAAAAAGGAAGGTATGAAATGTATTTTGACTGGAAAGACAGAAGTAATTATTTTAAGGGATTATTACTATTAATCGGCAAAGATTTTGTGATTTCTAAAGAAGAACGGTCTTTATTAAAAAATATTGGTAAAACACTTGGATTTGAAAATAAGTTTATTGAGGACTCGATAACTAATTTATTAGAGAACCAGTATATTATTGATGAACCTCCGGAATTTTCAAACAAAGAAATTGCAAAGATTTTTATTAAAGATGGAATTAAATTAGCTATCTCCGACAAAGAGCTGCATCCTTTTGAGCTTGAATGGCTGAAGGAAGCGGTTAGAGTAAACAACCTTAAGCCAAAATGGTTTAGTTCTCAGCTTGAATCGATTGTTAAATCAAGTACGATAGAAAATTTAGATAGCAGTCTTGAATTGAATAATTTAGTAAATGACAGCTCTTTACACGGAATTAAATAATTTTGTCTCCATTATCAGAAAACATTGACTTGGTAAAAGAAGAAATTGACAGATTATTTGATCTTCAATTAAAAAACAAGCAAGCTCTTAAATACACAGCTACAACCGTGCGTATTGTAAAATTACAAAAAATCAAAACGTGGATTCTTAAACACCGGAAAGATATTCAGCAAGCCATATATGCCGATTTCAAAAAACCGCCCATCGAGACCGATGTTTCGGAAGTATTTGTTCTTACTTCCGAAATTAAATTAATATCTAAAAAATTGCGTAAGTGGTTAAAACCGCAAAGGGTAAGACCAACTTTGGCAATGATAACAACGAGAAGTTGGATACAATACGAACCGAAAGGAACCGTATTAATTATTTCTCCATGGAATTATCCTTTTATGCTTGCAATTGAACCTTTAATCTCTGCAATAGCAGCGGGCAATTCTGTTGTTTTAAAACCTTCTGAAATTTCATATAACACTTCACATTTAATCAAAAATATGATTGAAGAACTTTTCGAAAAAAACGAAGTTAAAGTGTTTGAAGGCGGTAAAGACACTTCTTCCTATTTGTTATCAAAACCGTTTGATCATATATTTTTTACCGGCAGTACAAATGTCGGTAAAATTGTTATGAAAGCTGCAGCGGAAAATTTAACATCCGTTACTTTGGAACTGGGCGGGAAATCTCCCGTTATTATTGATAATACGGCAGATTTAAAAGATGCAGCCGGTAAAATTGCTTGGAGCAAATTTTTTAACACCGGTCAATCCTGCCAAGCTCCGGATTATATTTTAATTCATAAAAGTAAAAAGGAAGAATTTATTAGTCTATTAAAAAATGAAATTAAAAAATTCTGCGGTAATACAGATGATGAATGTCTGATTAGTAAAAGTTACTCTGAAGTTATCAATAAAATAAATGTTAACCGGTTAAGTTATTTGCTTGACGATGCTAAAAACAATGGAGCTAAAGTTGAGTTAGGCGGCAAAGTAATAAAGGAAAATAATTTTATTTTTCCAACAATACTTTCAGGTCAGTTGGAAAACAGTAAAATTATGAAAGAAGAAATTTTTGGTCCGATTCTCCCGGTCGTAACATTTAGCAAATTACAAGATGCTTACAGCGTAATTGACTCAAATGGAATACCGCTTGCAGTTTACATCTTTAGCAATGATAAAAAGAATGTCGATGACATTCTTAAAAATACTTCTTCCGGCGGAAGCTGCATAAATGATTTATTTATACAATTTTCGCACTTAAATTTACCTTTCGGGGGAGTTGGGAATAGCGGTATGGGAAGAGCACATGGATTCTACGGATTTAAAACATTTTCCAACGAACGTTCAATTCTTAAACATCATAAATACAGTCCGCTAAAATTGCTATTTCCGCCTTACACAAAAACTACCCAAAAGTTAGTTGATTTGATTATAAAGTATTTTTAAAATAGAAAAGCCCAACTTTAAAGTTGAGCTTTAATTGTTCCTATATTTTCCAAATTTTTATTTTACCAAATCGCCGGTTTTCAATTCCTTTATAATTCTATCTGCATGATAAACTTTTTCTAAAGATTCTAATATTGCTTGGGATGCCACTGCTATCATCCTATTACTTTTCGGCAGATAAATAAAATCGCCGACAATACTTTGAATGTTACCGTCAAAAGCAATACCAACAATCTGTTTTTCTTTATTTATTACAGCGCTTCCGGAATTACCGCCTACAATATCATTTGTAGCTATAAAATTATAAGGAGTAGAAAGCTCTAACCCGACCGGTGGGGTCTCCCAGCGCTTCGGCAAGTCCCATGGATATTTTTTATCGTTACCATAGTATCGATCGTACATACCATAAAAAGTTGTTTTCACAATAGCTTTTGTACCGTTATAATTAAAACTTTTCATTACACCGTCACTAAGCCTCAAGGTAAAATTAGCATCAGGCGGAATTGATGTTCCGTAAAGTTCGTAAATAACTCTGCCTAAAAGATTCTGATTAACTTCTTGAGTGTTTTTAGCTTCTTTTGCTAATTTCCTTAATTCAGGTAGTTTTTCTCCGGTATTTTTAATAAAATATATAAACGGGTCATCGGAATTTAATATTTTTTCAGGACCTTCCTTCAATAAGTTTTCTACACTTTTTTTACTTGTAAGTAGAGAATTACTAATCATATAGTCAGCAGCGGTTTCTCCACTTTTGCCGTCCATTATTTTTTTAACCAAAGGATTATCATCACCTAAATTCATCCTGATAAGATCTGCTTGAACAATTAATTTGGCTTTGCTCAATACGGTATCAAAATCGGATGGATAAAAGCTTTCTATAGTTGAATCTAATTGTACGCCTTTAAAATCCGATTCCCTTTCATCTTCAGGTAATTTTAATTGCTCGGCAAAATCTATTGCTTTCTGAGCTAAAAGAAAATATTCCGAGCTGAAAAATCTATTCTGCGAATATGCCGCAATCTTTTTTCCGTATTTTGTTAATTCTTCACTGGTTCTGGCAATTGCATCCCAAACGCCCCCATATTTTTTTTCTAATTCAGGATTTGCCGCTACTGCGCTTTTAATCTTATTTTCAAAGTCTTGCTTTCTGGCAATTAAGTTCGGATTGGTTAAACCTTGATAAGCATAATGAAATACTTTTTGTCCGTTACCTATACGGGTTCTTAATTTCTCAAACTCCTCGGCTCTTTTGGGGTATTTACTTTTCAGCTGTTCGAGAATATTATAATAATTATCTAAAAAGAACGCCCTGTTTTTATATACAACATCTCTATAATACTTTAACTGCGCTACTGTTTTTAATCTGTTGGTTCTTCCAGGATTACCGACGGTAAAAATAGGCTCGCCTAATTTAGCACCGTTACCACTGAACTTAAAATAATTATCGGATTCCAAAGGATTTCCGTCATCGTCATAAACTCTGAAAAAAGAGAAATCAAGATCGTATCTTGGATATGTGAAATTGTCGAAATCCCCGCCAAATGCTGCTATCCGTTGTTCCGGTACAAATACGAGCCGTACATCGTTGTACCTCCGGTATCCGTAAATTGAATATCTGCCGCCGTTATACAAAGAAACGATTTGGCATTTCAAACCTGTTTCTTCATTATACTTAGTAACAAGTTCCTCTATTTTCTTTTGCTTATTCTCAATCTTTTCTTCTTCCGTTTTCCCGGAATTTATTGCCGCATTAACACTATCGGTAACATCTTGAATAAAAACCAATTGATCGGCATACATTCCCGGGACTTTTCTTTCTTCTTTCAAATCGGCAGCATAAAATCCTGTCTTTGCTAAATCCTCACCCTTTTTTTGAACCGCATCTCTATGCCAAGTAGCACAGTGATTATTGGTCATTATCAATCCGTTTGGTGAAACAAAACTGGAAGTACAACCGGGAATTCTTAATGCGGATAATCTAACATCGGTAAACCAATCATCAGTAAGGTCCAAACCATATTTATCTTTTAAGTATTGAGCAGGCGGGAAATCAAACGTCCACATTTTACCTGTATCAAACTGATTTGATTTTATCGTCTGATTATTAGACGTAGCCTGCTGTGCATATAATGAGTAAAGACTAATGAAATTAATAATTAGAACAAATAAACCAACCCTTTTTAAATTGCTGTATATTTTCATGCTTTCTCCTTTTGGTAACAATAAAGTAAATTTAAAATTACTACAATCATTTTTTTTTAACAAACTGAAAAGACACTAAATTATAAAATTTTTACTTCATTAAGACGGATTAAAAATTATTAGGTTCATTAAATATTAAATTTTTTAAAAGAAAATTATAGGTAATTAACTGAGCAATACAACACACACTAGTTGATAATAATTTTATCATATAATTTATCTTATTTTATAATTTGTTATTTTAGAAAGCAAAATTTTACTTGAATTTAACTTATTGTAATTTAAGAGGAGATTGGAATGGCAAATATTCCGGGATTTAAAGCTTATGACATTCGCGGGAAAGTACCCGGCGAACTTAATACGGATTTAGCTTACAAAATAGGGCGTGCTCTTATAAAGTACCTTAATGCAAAATTAATTGTGGTAGGTCATGATATACGCGAATCTTCCGAAGAGCTGTCGGAAGCACTTAGCAGGGGAATTACGGATTCCGGCAGCAATGTAATTGATATCGGGTTGTGCGGGACAGAAATGATTTATTACTCTACACCTCATTTTAATGCCGACGGCGGAGTAATGATTACCGCAAGCCATAATCCTCCGGAATACAACGGATTAAAATTTGTAAAGGAAGATTCCAAACCAATGGGTTACGATACCGATCTTAACTTTATTGAAAAAATGATTCTTGAAAATAATCTTAGCGAGATAGCCGAAGAAAAAGGTACAATAAAAAGTATTAATATAATGAATGAATTTATTAACAACCTTAAAAGGTTTTACAGCAAAGATAAAATTAAGCCATTTAAAGTTGTAGTTAATGCAGGAAACGGATGCGTTGGACCGGCTTTAGATGCAATAGAACCTGATCTTCCAATTCAAATGATAAAAATATTTCATAATCCCGATTCAAAATTTCCCAACGGCGTACCGAATCCATTGCTAATTCAAAACCGTCAGCCTACTATTGATGCAATAAAGAAAAACGATGCGGACTTTGGAGTCGCTTGGGACGGTGATTACGATAGATGTTTCTTCTTTGATCATGAAGGAAATTTTATTGAAGGTTATTATATTGTCGGTATACTTGCAAAATCAATATTAAAAAAATTTCCGGGCGAAAATATTATTCACGACCCTAGATTAGTATGGAATACGATAGAGGTTGTAAATAAGGCGGGCGGAAAAGCTGTTGTTTCTAAAAGCGGGCATGCATACATCAAACAAAAGATGAGGGAAGTTAATGCTGTTTACGGTGGAGAAATGTCGGCGCATCATTATTTTAGGGATAATAATTATTCAGACAGCGGAATGATTCCTTTCCTTCTTATCTTAGAACTAATGTCGGACGAAAATAAATCTTTACATGACTTAGTTTATGAAATGATAAAAGAGTATCCTTGTTCCGGGGAAATCAATTCTAAAATTGATGACCCGAATAGTAAATTGGAAGAAATAAAAGAAAAATATTCAGACGGAAAAATGGATTTCCTTGACGGCGTAAGCGTTGAATACGATAACTGGAGATTTAATGTAAGGAAAAGTAATACAGAACCTTTATTAAGATTAAATGTTGAATCAAAAGGTGATATTGAGTTGATGAAAAAAAAGACCGAAGAGCTGTTGAATTTGATAAGAAGCTAAAGAAATTCATTTTTGTATATTTGTTTTTAGAAAGATTTTTATAAATCGAGTTAAAGTTTTACTTATTGATAAAAAACAATACCCGGATGTATTCGTCTAATGTTTTGCAAATAAATATTGGAGTAATAAATGAGCGAGCAGAAAGAAAGAGCCATTGATGTTGACAGACTGCTTAAGAATAAATTAAAATCTGTCAGTATCGGCGATTTGGAAGACGGTATTGCAAAAGTTGTATCGGATATGGTTGGTGAAGATTATAAATGCACAATCGGCGAAGTTAAATATACCATCTTCAGCGGCGCTGATTTTCATGTTAAAATTGAACTGACTTATAATCCGGAAGATTAGAAAATTTAACAAATTTGTAAAACCGTTAATAAATTAATTTTCAAGTTCCATAATTAAAATTAACTAAGTTCCTCTAAGGAACTTAGTTAATGAGAACTATTTACTAATAGAACCGGATGGATATCCTCCTAAATATTTTAATAATTATTGCAACAATTTTCGGTCTTTGGGGAGGAGCCGTCTGGGTTGTTGATTCCGCTACTCACATTGCAAAAAAATTTGGAATTTCCGAACTTGTAATAGGTCTCACCGTTGTAGCCATTGCTACTTCCCTTCCCGAATTTGCAGTCACTGTCTCAGCCGCTATTAAGGGTCAAGCCGCAATTTCCGTTGGGAACGTTGTTGGTTCAAATATTTTTAACTTAGGTATTATCTTAGGAATTGTTGCAATATTCGGTAAAGTGAAAATCTCCAAAATTCTTCTTTACCGCGACGGTTCACTTCTAATGGTCACAGGACTTTTACTTTTGCTTTTTTTCCGGAACCACAATCTTTCCCGTATCGAAGGAATTTTGTTAGCCTTAACTTTACTGATTTATATTATCACTCTTATTAAACAAAAAAATAATATTGAACTCGACGAAGAAATACCGGAAGGCAATTTTAAGTCGGTTGATATTCTTAAGCTAATCTTCGGTGTTGCTGTAATTATTTTGAGTGCCAACTATTTAGTCGAAGCTGCATCAGATATTGCAAGAGCTTTCGGCATTTCGGAATGGACAATTGGTATTACAATTGTTGCTGCCGGAACTTCCATGCCCGAGTTTGCAACTTCCATAGTTGCCCTTATAAAAGGGAGGAATGATATTTCCATCGGGAACTTAATCGGCAGCGACCTCTTTAATTTATTGGGTGTCCTTGGAACGGCATCAATTATTCGACCTCTTTCACTTACTTCAAATGAATACATAGGACTAATTCTTTTAGCGGTTTCTTATGTTTTCCTTCTTATAATGATGCGTACCGGCTGGAAGATATCCCGCTTTGAAGGAATCATACTTATCCTGCTGGCTTTACTACGATGGAGCTGGGAATTTATCTTTTAACTTCATTTTTTAAGCTCATTTACAACAGTATTAATCTCTTCTTTTGTATTATAAAAATGCGGCGAAAAACGAATCATTCCCTCGCGTAAAGAACCAACAATATTCTTTCCAAGCAACTGTTCAAATACTTCTTCTGCATTATTAACAGGAAAGGTTACTATTCCCGCCAAATTCTTTTCCGGCAGGTTGTATAAAACCGGTTTATATCCTTCGTCAACTAACTTTGCTAAAAAATATTTGGTGTTTTGTAAAATATGTTCTTCAATATTGTTATATCCGAGTGATTCAAAATATTCAAGAGAAGCATTTAAAGCTACAACACCTGAAAATGAAAACGTACCCAATTGAAAGCGAAGAGCTGTTTGCTTTAACTCTAAATTATAATTTAACAAATCCCATTCGTTCACAACGGAAAGCCAGCCGACATTTTTCTGCTCCAACTTATTCTGTAAATTTTCTGTTATGAACAAATAACCCAAGCCGGTAAGTCCCATTTTCCGCCGGCTAGAAAGTCAATCTTATATTTTTTAACATCCAACCGAATCACTCCGGCGCCTTGAATAGCATCAACGCTAAAAATAATTTTGTGCTTACTGCATAGTTCACCGATTGTTTCTAAGTCCACTCTAAATCCCGAAAGGAATTGAACAAAGCTTATTGAAAGAAGCTTTGTCTTAGGTGTAATTAATTTTCCAATATCCCCGATATCAATCGTACCGTTTTTCGACTTTACAAAATCAATTTCCACACCGTATTTTTTTAGATTTAAAAAAGGATAAACATTTGCCGGGAATTCAATATCGTTTAATATTATCCTGTCTCCCCTTTTCCACCTAATACCTTGTGCTAAAATATTTAAGCTTTCGGTAACACTTTTAGTAAGAGCAATTCTATCCGGTTTTGCATTTAACATTACTGCTAACTCATTTGTTAAACCACCGACGGTATCAACCATTTTTTCATAGTTATCAATAATCTGTTATACTTCTCTCAAGTAGAAATTGCTCAAGCTTACCCTTTACAAAATTTGGCATAGGCGAAATAGCAGCGTGATTGAAATATACTTTGCCGATTGTTAAGTATGGAAATTGTTTTCTTATTTCTTGAGTATTCATTGATAATGCCATTGAATTTGAAAAAACCACTCTTGTTCTAAAGTTAATAATATTTATACATTTTTCACATTATGGGATATTTGTAAAAAAACAATTCAAACTG
>BDSW01000032.1 GCA_002898175.1 bacterium BMS3Abin04 | reverse complement strand
TATTATTATAAGAATTATTTTATATTTCATTTTAACCTCTCTTAATAAGAACTAATTAACCTTTATTTACTTGCATGGTTTTACTATGGCAATATTGATTTAAAATAATATCTAACCCATAGTTTAATCATAACTGCCGGGTAACAGTTTTTATTTTATCAATAGCATAGACTTTGTTTCCGAGAAATTGTTTGTTATTAATCTGTAATAATAAATCCCGCTAGGTAAATTTTTTGCATCAAAAACTACGGTGTAACTACCTTTGTTTTGTTTCTCATTTACTAGTTTTGAAACTTCTTTCCCTAATATATCAAAAATTATTAGATGCACAGTAGTTGGTACAGCAATTGTATATGATATAGTTGTAGTAGGATTAAATGGATTTGGGTAGTTTGCATATAAAGCATATTTAGTTGAAATATTATGTAATCTATTGTCTTTGGACACGCTCCTTTTATCAAAATTATTATCATCACATAAAAAAGAAACAGTAGTAGAAAAGTCAGATTTTTTATTCGTATTATCTACAGCTTTTAATTTATAATAAACGTCTCTAGGTGGACCCATAAAACCCCAGCCAGTTTCACTATAATCAGTATAGCTATTTGTAGTTGTTGTTGCTTTAATAAACCAATCAACATCTGGACTTAATTGGTTATCAATTTTCTTCCAAACCTCATAGTGAACAACATCAGGTTCAGGGTTAGCATCCCAATAAATATGGGGATTACCTGATTCTTGATTACCATTTACCCATGATGTTTCCAAACCATGGGGTTTTCCAGGTGGTCCAGCAAATGCTTTTCCGTAATATTTAACTCCATTGTCCCAACAATATGTGGATTTTTTGTAACCCTCACATAAATTATCCTCAGAATACATATCAAGACAATCTTTACAAGTACCTGAAGTCTCAGTAACACATCCATTCTCCGGATTTTTCCAACCTGAGGACAAATAGCATTGCTCTCCATTGCATTGTGCATTATCACAACAATGTGATTTCGTATCAGCTAAAATAGTATTCTTAAAACCAAGCTCTTCTAAACCATAATAAGTTGAAAAAACAACAAATAAATAGACAAATATTTTAGTTGTTTTAAGCATAATATTCTCCATCTATTGTTGTTATTTTATTCAATTTTCTTTACCAAATCAGAAATAGTATTTTTATTTAATATTCCGGGAATGCTCTTTATTGTTTTTGCTTTATTATTAATCAGTAATGTTTGCGGTGTAAGAAATGCTTTATAATTAATCTTAAATATCTCATTTGGGGGGATATAAACAGAAAAATTTAATTTATTATCTGCAGCATACTTTTTAATTTCAGTTAATGAATTTAGAGCTATTCCTAGAATTCTAACGTTTTGATTTTTAAGTTTATTGGTCAATTCAATCCAATTAGGCATATTTTTTTTGCAAGGTTTACATCTTGTGGAGAGTATATAAATAAGTGTTTTCTTTTTAATATTATAATTAATTTCCGCTACATTTCCTCTTAAATCAACAGCTTTAAATGGCTTAACTTTATCTCCCTCTTTTAATATATCCTTATCTGTAGTTAATAAAGCAAGTCTTACTTTTAACTCCCTATTCTGTATTGCAAATATTACCGTCTGAACTCCAAGAAAGAAAAATATAGTGACCAAAACAACAGATTTTATTTGCTCGTAAATGTTTGTTTTAATTGAGCGTATTAAGTTTTGCTTAGTAAAATTCTTTATTTTCATTTTTTCTTCTTCAATATTTTGGTAATATATTGTAATTAAAATGCCCCAAATCATTAAAAAGACATTCCTTATAACTGTGAAACTATCAATATTATTATTTGAAAGTTCTCCAAAACAACCGCAACTTATTTCAGCACCCTCAAATATTTTAGCTATTACAACCGCTGTAAATAAAGCAAGCATAAATGTTATTATTTGACTTACAACATTAGTCTTAAAAGAAAATACCATTGCTAAACCCAAAAGCAATTCTATTAATGGTATTGCATAAATTGTAATGGGCAATAACGAAGTGTCAAGAAGGTTAAAGCTCGCTAAAGCTTTTTCAAAAGACTGCAAATCGGTAAGTTTGATAATGGAAGAGAATATAAAGATTAGCCCAAACGTTATCCTTAAAATCACAAAGAGTAGTTTAATTCGGTTTTTATTTCTGCCACTTGATTTCATTTGACAAAGTTAAGTCTTAATCGACTTATTTAATTTATTTATAATGCCGTAAATGAAAAATGTCGCAAGAAAAAGGTTGTAGCTTAATTATATTAATAAATCTTATTAATATTATATTTTGGAATAGATTAATATTAAAATAACCTTTCTTACAAGTTAAAAATAATAATGAAAATGTCAAGAGATAATTTTGGTATCATTTTAATAAAAGTTTCGGAAGTGTTTTTTATAAGATAGTGTTTTTCTTTAGAGACGGTAAGCTTACAGGTTGGGAAGAGAAAAAATAAAATTATTTTTCCCTTCCCAATTAAAGCAAGATTATTTTATCAAATAAATTTCTGTTTGCGGCGGCGATAAAAATTCCACACCGTCTTTTCTCACCCAAACTATTTCTTCCATTGTAGCAATGCCGAAACCGGGAATTGTTAATCGCGGTTCGATTGTAAAAACGTTTCCCTCTTCAATAGGAATATATGGGATATTACCGTAACGTTCCCAACGCGGACCCATCATTGCGCCGCCGTCGTGTGCAACTCGTCCCACCTGATGACCGAGTCCGTGCGGATATTCTTCGTAACCGTTTTCCACAATATAATCACGGGCAATTTTATCAATTTCCCAACCGAGTTTGCCCGGCTTCATTGCTTTGGCAGCCATTTGAATTGAATCCCGGATCACATTAAAGCCTTTCATCACCTCAGGCGGAGCTTCCGTCTCGCCGTCTCGCAGAACATACCAAGTACGCTGCAAATCGGAACAGTAACCTTCTCTCTTAATCCCAAAATCCATATTTATCACGTGACCTTTCTGTATTTTCTTGTCGGTTGGACCCGAATGAGCACCGGCTGTATCCGGACCGGTAAAAACTGCGGGACAATGTTCCTCGTCCCAAGCAAATCCGAAACCTTTTTCGTGGACTATATTCCGTACAAATTCAGCTACATCTTTTTCGCTCTTCCCAACTTCTATAAACCCGGTAACTTGATCAAATATTTTTAACGTTTCATCAATCGCCTTTTTAATTAGATCAACTTCAATCTGAGATTTTCTGCCTCGCAGTGCGGAAACTATTTCTTCCGAAGAGATAAAACGATCTTTGTAAGGAGTGTCTTTTAATAGATCCATCAGCTCAAGATAAACACCATGTGTCAGTCCGTCTGCCAGACTTGAGTCTCTCGAATAATTGATAGCAATCTTTTTAGGATTATACTTATCCAAAACTTTTATCAAATCTTCTTTTACAGATTTTAAATACGGTACAATATTTTGAAATGTCCCTACGGTTTTCATGTTTGCTTCTTCAAGAGAACCGATTATTGCGGTTGTGTCGCCATTCTTTGTTATAATAAAAGCCGAGTGCCAAGTTGCGCCCGTTCCGACTATCATATCCATCATTGGGTCCTTAATATTACCGGTCTCACGTACAAAAGTCATCCACATATCAACATCTTTTTCGTTTAATATTTCGGCAGCTTGCTTTTGTTTTTCTAAAATCATTTGGTCAGCCATAATTTCCTCACAATTATTTTTAAAATATATTTTAAGTCATTTACATTTTCTATATGAAAGAAACATAAATATAAGAAGAGGTTTTAGCAAGATAATTTATTTTGAATAAATACTGTAAAGCGAAAGTCCTCTTTCGCTACGATATTGTACAATAAATATTTTCCATTCTAAAACTATTCTAATCAAGCATTCAGCGAATCCCGCCTCGTCGGGTAAACAGGAGATTCGCTTTACAAAAAGCTTAGCAGTAATAAAAGATATTGAGTATATTTTACGCCTTGATTTTCAGATTTAATGATGAAAGGATATACAAGTGGAAAATAAAGCTGTAAAGGTAGCAATTATAGATTTATACAACAACGAAACCAACCAAGGAATGCGCTGTATTCAAGATATATTAAAAGAAACGGATGGAAAGGTTAATGATGCCGGAGTAACTTACGATATTTTTGATACACGGTATAAAGATGAAATCCCGGACTCCAATTATGATATTTATATTTCCTCCGGCGGACCCGGAAGTCCTTTTGCAGGGGAAGGAGAAAAGTGGGAAAAAGATTATTTCGACTTAATGGATAAACTTTGGGCTAACAACCAAAACGGAAACACTAAAAAATATATCTTTTATATTTGCCATTCATTTCAAATTATGGCTCGTTATTTTAAGTTTGCGGAAGTTGTTGAACGAAAATCCCGCTCATTCGGAATTGTTCATATTAATAAAACTTCAGACGGTGAGAAAGACCCGATTCTAACAGGTTTGCCCAATCCTTTTTACGGCGCCGACTTTAGGTCTTGGCAAGTTATACAACCCAACCATGAAAAATTGGATGAACTAGGTGCAAAAATTCTTTGTATCGAAAAAGAACGCCCCAACGTTCCTTTGGAAAGGGCTTTAATGGCTGTACGAATTTCAAACGAAATTGTTGGGACCCAGTTTCATCCGGAAGCTGATCCGCAAAGTATGTACTATCATTTTAAGAAACCCGAAAAGCAAGCCGAAGTAATTAAGGAATACGGACAGAAGAAACTAACGGAAATGGTAGCTCATTTAGAAAATCCCGACAATATAACTTTAACAAGAAATACTGTTTTGCCTAATTTTTTAACTAAAGCGATAAAAGAATTACGACCGGAGTAACTTTTATTTATCGATTTCTTTATAAAACAGATTCCGGTTATCGGTTTGTCTTGTGAAACCCAACTTCTTTAGATATTTCTGATGTGCATCAACTGGGTTCTCAACAATTAATTTTTTAATTCCTCTTTTCTTAAAGAGTCCGTCCTCTGCAAAAAAAGCAAACCTCGCATTTTTAAGATCTCTATAATCGGGAATCGCATAGTCCAAACCGATTTTTACATCCGTATCGGAAAGCTCTTCAAAGTTTATAAGTCCTACGGGAATAATATCCCTCAGAATAAAATAAGTATGACCTTTATATAAATTTTCTTTTTTGAAGTCGGGAAAGAACTTCCTTATATCAGCCTGATAAAAATCGATAAACCGGGAAAATAAATTATTATGTTCACTATTAACCGGAACTAATGAAAAGTATTCTTTCTTTCTTTTCATCTCGAATAAGTAATAAATATCAACTAACGCGATAAACCCGTTAAGAGCAAACACAGGATAAGCCTTCAGTAAAAGTCCGTAAAGCGCAAAGGTTGCTCCGCCTATCAAATTTATTCTTCTTAACCACCAAATGTTTTTCATCATTAAGGAGACTGCAACAAGTACGGAACCGGTATAGCCGATAATCTCAACAACGTTCATCATAAATTCCTTTTACAATTTTTGAATTCCAAACTTAATTAGATATGTTTTAAGCGGATTGGTTTCTTTCCGAAGAAAGATTTTCGCAATAATTTTTGAAGTTATTTAAACTTTTAATTATACTCTTTTTTAATTTGCCGAATAAAAATTTATTTTTGATCTTTACGAAAAAGTTTTGCTTACCCGAGTTAATTGAATTTTCGGCAGGGTAAATCTTAAATAATAATTTTGTTGAACTTCCCAGAGCTTCAAGTTTATAATCCGTTGTAAACTTTAAACCGGAATCAAGTTCACCTTTTTCCGAATAAAATAGTTCATTGTTTTTAACCGCGCTATCTTTAGCAGCAAATTTAATTTTTATGTTATCAAAGACACAAGTATGAGAAGAATTGATTCTTGTTATACCCGGTGCGTCCAAAACCGCTTTGAGACCGGGGACCCATTTACTCTTCGTATTCGCATCGATTAAATTTCCGTGAACTAATTTTATCGGTGCGTTAATGTTTAAAGAATAATCCGGCGAGCTAAAATCTTTACTTTTATTTAATTTATTTACCGGTGAAATAAATTTAAGTAAAGGTTTAAAATCAATATACTTAGTATTTACCTTCCCGAAACTATCAATATCTTCAACATTTTCTTTATACGTAATCCATCCTTCATTATCGGGAAAAGATTTTTGCGTTTCTAAATATTTTTCAGATAACAAAAGATACTCACGCGAGTCAACATTATTCTTTAATAATCTGTGTGCAAGAATTACATCGCCTCCCATAATTTTATTGAAATTCCGGATCTCAACTTCACTAAGATCTCCAAAATGAGTTATGAATTTAAGAGTTAAATCGGAAGCTGTTTGGCAAGCTCCGCATTGACAAATATTATCTCTTTCAATAACTTTTAGATGGTTATGAAAATTTAAGAACATCTGTTTTGATAATTCAATAACATCCCCAATTTTGGGAGGTTCGCCCGTTTTATAAAATAAAACAGCATCTCCTTCAATTTCGGAAATATTAAAATCCAGTAAATTGGATTTTAAAATAACTTCCATTAATTCACTAATAATGTGTTCACTATGCTTTATTTCCGTTTTGGTAACAAATTTAGTAAACCCGCTTATATCCGGAATATATATTATTGCCGATTTTGTCATTTTACAAGTTGTAAATATTTATCAATCTTTTCCTGATACAATTAGAAAATATTAAAAAAATCAATCAAATAGAATTTTTATTAGGAAGTATACTAATTCTAAACAAATAATTATTACGCTTGGTTTACAGTTTTTTATTTAGCCTATATTCTAAATTTCATATTTATTATAAGTTATATCCCTATTTTTAGGCTTAAAATTTTTTATTATACTTGGTTTATAATTGCCTGATTACATATCCATATTAATCCTTTTTGCAGTTGGCGCCTTAGCCGGATTTATTAACGTGATGGCAGGCGGAGGTTCAAGCTTAACTCTTCCAACTCTAATATTTCTCGGTCTGGACGGAGCAATGGCAAACGGTACAAACCGGATAGGTATTCTTCTGCAGAATATTTTTGCTTCCGTTTCATTCAAAAGAGAAAGCGTAAGCCAAATTAAAGTAAGTTTATTAATGGCTGTATTTACTTTACCCGGTGCAATCATTGGTGCAATTGCTGCAGTTAAAATTGGCGATAAACTGTTCCAAACAATCCTGGGAATTGTGATGATAGGAATAATTATTACTATGATTATTCCTATCAAGTATAAAAAAGATTATCAGGAACGAGTGAAAAAGATTCCCTGGTTAATTTATCCCGTTATGTTTTTAATTGGCTTTTACGGTGGATTTATTCAAGTCGGTGTTGGTTTTTTGTTATTAGCTTCAATTCATTTTATTTTGAAAGTTAATCTGGTTTATGCAAATATGCATAAAATTATGGTTGTACTTGTTTATACAATTCCGGTAATTTTAATTTTTCTTTTTACGGATAATATTAACTGGGAATACGGATTAAGCTTAGCTGTAGGGAATTCATTCGGCGGCTGGTGGTCTGCAAAATTTGCAGTTAGAAAAGGTGAGAAGTTTGTTAAAACCATTTTAATAGCTGCAATATTCATTATTGCTTTGAAATTGCTAAACATATTCTAAAAATACTTTTAAGAGTAAAAAATAATGGAAGATAAAAAACATTGGTATGACGGTATAATTTACGATAAGTTCATTGCTCCTAACCAAGATAGAATTTTTAGTGTTATCGCAAGCATTATTAAGCCAGACAGTACCGTTGTAGATATCGGATGCGGAACATGCAGACTGCCCTTTTTCCTTTCGGATAAATGCCTGCATATTACGGGAATAGATTTATCTTCAAAAAACATTAAGGTTGCAAATTCAAAACTTAAAAAAGGTAATTACGAGAACGTTGAACTTTTCCACGGCGATGCTACTCGATTTGCAAATAAGCTAAAAAGAAAATATGATTATGCAACCGTAACTTTTGTGCTCCATGAAATGCCTCCCGAGGAAAGGATTAAAATGCTGGAAGTTATGAAAACTATTGCCGATAAAATTATTATTGGAGATTATATTGCGCCGATACCGGAATCTGTTTACGGTAAAATAACACAAGTAGTTGAATTTCTTGCGGGGAAAGATCATTATAACAATTTTAAAAATTACGAAAAAAACGGCGGCGTTCATTATCTTCTACAACAAGCCGGTTTGAAACTTGTGAAGGAAATTAAAAAGATGCCGAACACATCACTTTTAGTTGTTGCGGAATAATATACTATTCATATTTATTGGTTGCTTTTCTTAACCTGTCCATTATCGCAATTCCCAAACCTACTTCCCGAACCGGTTCAACATAGATTATGTCAATCCCGGTAGATTCCATTTCGTGAAGGTAAGAGAAAAGATTTGCCGCTGCTTCCCTTAAATCAGAATTATGTGTGAGCACCTTAGTAATCTTAAACCTGTAATCAACTTTTTTATCCGTAAACAATAAAAGTCCCGCTCTGCCCGGATCAATATTTTCATCATCTATTTTATGCATAAAACGAATTGGAATTTTGGGAGCGTAATGATATGGAAGCTGCCCGGGAGAAATCGGCTGATTAGAAGAGAAGATTACATCTTTTTCAATTGGTCCAATTATCTTTTCAATATCTTCGGTTGCTGTGCCTCCGGGTCTTAGCAGGATTACACGATTTTCTAAAATTGCAATTATTGTTGATTCTATTCCAACCCTGCAAGTACCACCGTCTAAAACTAAGTCTACTTTACTTCCCAATTGATTTACTACATGCTGTGCCGTAGTGGGACTCAAATGCCCGAACGTATTTGCGCTTGGAGCAGCAATGGGATTCCCAACCATATCAATTAATTCCAAAGCGGTTGGATGATCAGGCATCCTGATCGCCACAGTTTCATTACCGGCAGTAACAATATCCGGAACAATATCCTTTTTGGGCAAGACCAAAGTTAAGGGTCCCGGCCAAAAATTATCAATTAACTTTTTGATACTCGGATTACCGCTTCCGGATATCATTTCAAACTGCTTAAGATTTGTAATATGTAATATTAAAGGATTAAACGCCGGTCTTTTCTTTGCTTCGAATATTTTTGCTACGGCAAGCGGATTTAACCCGTCTGCCCCTAATCCGTAAACAGTTTCCGTCGGGAATGCAACTAAATTTCCTTCTTTAATAAATTTAGCCGCTTTTAATATATTTTTATGATTCGCTTCTAGTAATTCCATAATATTTTTTATTTATCTTTCAAAAGATAATTAAAATATCATCATTAGGAATGGAAGAAAATGAGTGAGTTAAAAGAATTCAAAGATTTTAGTAAAATACTATCAATAGAAAGTGGAAAAATTATAAAAAAATATTTTCGTACTTCATTAAATATTGATTCCAAAGCCGACAATTCTCCGGTTACAATTGCAGATAAAAAATCGGAAGAAATTATGAGAGAATTAATTATGAAGCATTTCCCCAATCACGGTATTCTTGGTGAAGAATTTGGTGAACATAACAAAAATACCGAGTATAAATGGATATTGGATCCTATAGACGGTACAAAAAGTTTTATTCACGGAATGATAACTTTCGGAACTTTAATTGCTCTTACTAAAAACGGTAATCCTATTCTCGGAATTATAAATCAGCCGGTTACAAATGAATTTTTGGTTGGCGACAATAAGTCTACAAAACTAAATGGTGAATTAGTTAATGTAAATGAGAATAAAAGTTTGGATTCAGCTCTACTCTTGACAACAGATTATTTAAATGTTGAAAAATATCAGGATATCGAAAAGTTCAACAGACTTATGCATAAAGTTAAGTTGATAAGAACTTGGGGAAATTGCTACGGATATTCAATGGTAGCAACCGGTATGGCGGATATTATGATAGACCCCATTATGTCGATTTGGGACACCGCAGCTCTTATTCCTATTATTACAGGTGCGGGAGGAATTATTACCGATTATCAAGGTAATGATCCGATGAAGGGCGAAAGCATCATTGCTGCTTCTAAAAATTTACATAGCACTGTGATTGATATATTAAACTAATTCATTGTGAACCTTTCTCTAAAAAGGTGCATCAAATCCAATTCAAATTTCATTATTGGAGGACAATTAAATGGAAAAATTAATTCATGGCACCGATGCTAACTTTAATATGGAAGTTTTAGCTTCCGATACACCTGTTTTGGTTGATTTTTGGGCGCCCTGGTGTGCGCCATGCAGAATTATTGCTCCTGTTGTTGAAGAGCTTGCAAATGAACTCGAAGGGAAATTAAAGGTTGTTAAAGTAAATACAGATGAAAATCCGTCAATCGCTCAAGAATACGGAATAATGAGCATCCCGACTTTAGGTATTTTCAAAGACGGTCGTTTGGTAAATTCTGTAATTGGAGCTGTACCAAAACAGCATTTATTGCAAGCGATTAAACCGCATCTTGATACAATAAATTAAATTATTTTAAACGGGGGAATACTTTGTTCCTCCTTAATTTTTCAATATTTACTCCTTTCTATTAATCTTATTTTTTTTTATTATTTAGTACTGTTGAACAAACCAAAACGTGCATTGGGAAATAGAATAAAATTATATCTTGGTGACATTACTAAATTAAAAGTAGATGCAATTGTTAATGCAGCTAATAATTCTCTACTTGGCGGGGGAGGAGTAGACGGTGCAATTCATCGTGCAGCCGGACCGGAATTGTTAAATGAATGCAGAACACTGAATGGCTGTGCAACAGGTGATGCAAAGATTACTAAAGGTTACAATTTGCCGGCACAGTATGTTATTCATACTGTAGGACCTGTTTGGCACGGGGGGAATAACAATGAAGACGAACTATTGAGAAGCTGTTATCAAAAATCATTAGAAATTGCTGTTGAGAATAATATCACAACTATTGCATTCCCTTCGATAAGCACAGGCGTTTATAGATTCCCAATTGAACGAGCTTGTAAAATTGCAATTAAAACGGTTAAGGGTTTCTTAGAAAATCACCATGAGTTGGAAAAAGTAATTTTTGCTTGCTTCAGTAATTTCGATTATAATGTTTATAAAAAGGAATTAACAGAATACTCTTGATTATTTTGCCAGAAACAAAATTCCTATTCCACCCACAGCAATAAATGCTCCTAAAATAGATAGTAAACTTAATTTTTCCCTATAATAATATTTAACCAATGGAAGCATAATTACAGGTACCGTTGCCATAATAGTAGCAGCAATTCCAACATACGTATTTGCAATTGCTATTAAACTAAAAGTTATTCCAAGATACGGACCGATTATTGAACCAACTATTGTGTAAAGAAAAGCTTTGCTATTTTTTATATAAACCTTAAATGGGTTAACTGACTTTTGAATAAGAATTGTAAGAGGAAAAAGAACTATTATAGCCGGAATCATTCTATAAAACGTAGCTACAAACCCATTGATCTCACCTTGATTGAAAGCAAATTTTGCCAGTATTAATCCTATACCTTGCCCCACGGCGCCAAGAAACGCATATAATATTCCTATCCTACTAATTTTATATTTAGAATAAGGATTTTCCTGCTTCTGAAGTACTACAATAGCAATTCCAAGAATAGTTACTAATATTCCTAAAATTTCCCAAAACGAAATAAGTTCGCCTAAGAAAAAATAGGCTAGAATTGCGGAAATAGGAGGAGCTAAAGACATAATAAGCATGCTAAGCCGTGCGCCAATATGTTGAAAAGATTTAAAAAGAAATCCGTCACCAAAAACCAATCCTACTAAACCGCTTAATCCAAGAAAAGTTATTTGCGAGAAAGTGATCTCCAAATCTAATTTCAACAACAATATTGTTGCGCTTAAGTAAACTAATGCCAGCATAAGCCTTGTAATATTAACTGCAACCGAACCAACACGTGTAGAAGCCTCTGTAAAGGCTATTGATGTACCCGACCAAAGAAATGCCGTTACTAACGCGGCAAGCTCACCTAGATAAAGCATAGTTTGTAGTAAATCAAATTTTAGAAAGGTAAAGTATAAGAAATAGTTTGGTCTTTTGTTTTTTAATATTATTTATCTTTTCTTGGAAAATAATCAACAACTATTTCTTATACTTTTTCAAACAGGAAATTACTTCGAATAATTGTAGTTAAAAGCAACCATTGAACTACCGGAAGAAGATTCTTCACTGGTTTCTTTAGTTTTGTTCTTTTTACCAGGTTTTTCTTGCTTTCTTAGATTATTTTTAAAAAATACTTTTTTCTTATTAATAAACTTCCACAGGTCGGTTTCATTCATATCATAAACTTTATCACCAATTTTGAACGCCTTGATTTCTGCAATAACTTTAATGTTCTGAGATGTCCCGGTATTACTAAGCATAGTATATTGAAGCGCTTTTTGTTTTTCATTCGGTAGAAAATCATAAATTCCTGCTGTAACATAATTACTGTCTAAAATCATCATCATATTATGATCAAGATATTTGTAATCTCTTGTATTATAACCAAAACGGTAAGTAGCAAATGAGAGTACAAATATTCCAACAATAATTAATGCTAAAAGTACTTTTGGGTTGATATTCTTTTTCATAATAGCTCCTTCTCTGCCCTAAACGATGTAAGTAAGAAATATTTATACGCTAAATCTGTAGAAAAACATTTTAATAATTGTGACTGCAATCACCCAAAAATGACTTAAGAGTCTCAAAGTTGGAATTAAGCTTGTTATTTTTTAAAATCATTTTGTTTCATCTAATAGTTCGGATTTCAAAATATTTCTTTCTGTTCTAATATTTACTTTCATACCGCTTTTAACGATAGTGATTAGTTGCATAAAATCAGCCTTTCCATCTATTATTTCATTCGTAACATTAGAAGTCCATTTAGGTGCAAAACGTAAAGGGATGTTCATTCCGACCGATGCAATTAAGCGTTTATTATCAAGGTGACAAAATCCATCCTTTCGTGTAGCATCCACAGGAACCCATCCGTAAATGGGGAAATAAACTTCCGACCAAGCATGGTATCCGGTATTATCAGGAATAAAATTAAATCCCGATTGCTGCCGCGCCGGAATTCCGGCAGATCTGCTCAGACTGATAAAAAGATTCGAATATTGCCCGCAATCACCTTCACGGGTATGTAATATTTCAATAGCCCCTCTTTTTTTAGGAGGATAAACATAAGTCAGGTTTTTACGCAGCCATTTGAAAATTGCATATATTTTATCAACAGGATTTTTAATTCCCGAAGTAATTACTTTTGATAGAGAGTCAATTTCTCCACCGATGGGTAAAAATTTTTCATCTTTTGTATAAAAGAATTTTATCTTTTTTGGAATACTTTGCAATTTTTCCTCAACTAATTTTTTATTTATTCTCGGTTTATAATCATATGTAATATAGCTGAACTTCCTTTTAATAATTATTTTGGAATTAGTTAAAACAGAATCGGAAAGATTCCAAAAGGATATTTTGTTTCCGTCCAAACTATCAATAAATGTTTCAGTAGGCTTAGGTGAGCAGTCTAAGGTTTTCACATCCTTTTGTGTTTTTCTATCAATTATTTGTGAACTCCATAATAATAATGTCGGTCTTTGATTTTTCGGCAACGAGTGAGCAACGTTAAAGTCTTTCAGCTTTGCTCCCTTTAATACTTTAATGCTGTCCAAAATTACAATCAATTCTCCTTCTACATATCGAGGATCAGAAAATGAAGTATTTTCAATCTCACTATCTTCATTTACCGTATTTGAACTATTACTGCATGCATTAAAAAAGGCAACGCTCAGAAGAAAAAATAATATGATATAGATGTTTTTCAATTAAAATCTCAAACTCATGATTTTTATTGCAACAAAAAAGGGCGCTCTATGGCGCCCAAATAATATAGCAAAATAAAATAACTATTTGTTATAATTTAATGTAGCTAAGCCCGGGAAAATAGCAGTGGTATCAAGTTCTTCTTCAATCCTTAATAATTGATTGTATTTGGATATCCTATCGGTTCTGCTTACTGATCCGGTTTTAATTTGGCCCACGGAAGTAGCAACCGCAAAATCTGCTATTGTAGTATCTTCAGTTTCACCGGAACGATGACTAATGACGCATGTATAACCCGCTGTTTTTGCCATTTCAATACAATCCAATGTTTCGGTTAAAGTGCCAATTTGGTTTAATTTAATTAATATGGAATTTGCAATCCCCAAATCAATTCCCTTAGCAAGCCTTTCCGTATTTGTAACGAAAATATCATCTCCAACCAATTGCACTTTACCGCTTAATTTTTCCGTTAACAGTTTCCATCCGTCCCAATCATCTTCCGCAAGTCCATCTTCAAGATTTATAATTGGATATTTATTTATCAAGTTAGCGTAAAAATCGACCATTTCTTCAGATGTTTTCTCGGATTTATCTGATTTGAAAAACTGATAAACACCTTTATCTTTTAGAAACATCTCGCTTGCGGCTGGATCTAAAGAAATGGAGATATCTTCTCCCGGTTTGTAACCGGCTTTTTCTATTGCTTGGAGAATTACTTCAATTGCTTCTTCGTTTGTTTTAAGATTCGGAGCAAATCCGCCTTCATCGCCTACGGCAGTACTATAACCTTTATCTTTTAATATTGATTTAAGAGTATGGAATGTTTCAGACCCCATTCTTAATGCTTCGGCAAAATTAGCTGCTCCATGCGGCATAATCATAAATTCTTGTATATCTACAGTGTTGTCCGCATGTTTTCCTCCATTAAGTATATTCATCATAGGGACAGGTAATATTTTTGCATTTGTTCCACCAATATATCTATAAAGAGGTAATCCTAAAGTTTCAGCCGCAGCTTTTGCACATGCTAATGAAACACCAAGAATAGCATTAGCGCCCAATTCACTTTTATTCGGTGTTCCGTCTAAATCAATTAGAAAATTATCTATTGCTACCTGATCGGTTGCATCGAAATCAATTAGTTCGTCGGCAATTTTATTATTTACATTGTCAACAGCCGTCATAACACCTTTGCCAAGATACCTGCTTTTATCACCATCTCTAAGCTCTACAGCTTCATGTTTACCCGTTGAAGCACCGCTCGGCACTGCAGCTCTTCCAATAACCCCGGATTCTAATAAAACTTCAACCTCTACAGTTGGGTTTCCCCTTGAATCTAAGATTTCTCTACCCATTATATCAACTATTGTTGTCATAATATTTTTCTCCTTTTTGATGTTTTTTAGATAATGAAAACTTATAAAAAAAGGCAGGGAATTCCAATTGATTAAGCATGCTTTTGCTTTAAAAAGTAATATTTTTATATATAATTATCAAAATAGTGAGGAATAAATTTTTGAGTGGTTTTTAGTTTTATAGAAAATTTGTTATACTTTGAATCTTAATTTCATATTTAAAGCTGCGGTAAGAAAATATTTGCCCCGGTAGCTCAGCAGGATAGAGCAACAGTTTCCTAAACTGTAGGTCGGAGGTTCGAATCCTCTCCGGGGTACAAAGCAATTCCTAAAAATCATTTCTTTTATAATTTTCTTTTGTAAAAAGATATTATCTACACTCGGTGAGAAATAAAATTGTTGGATTGGTTACAGAACTGTATTAAATAGATTTGCTTCTAATTTCCATGAACCTTTTTAAATTGAGTAAAAATCGTATTGCAAAAAGTATAATAAATCCCAGCGATGCTATAAAAAGGTCGGATAAACCTATGTTTAAAATATAAACGGGAGTAAAAAAAGAAATGAAGATTTTTGTTAAAATTAGCCCGGTAAATAAAATTGCAAATCCCAGCGTTCCATTCCACAGCGGTTTAAATACGAAATAATTAAAAATAATTTTGAAAGTGTTTTGGGCCGAACTAGAGCCTGATTTGATTGTAGTTATTTCATTCATTGTATTTTGTTTTTTATGGATCTTATAATAAGGAATCCATAATTATGCCAAAAGGAAGTTACGAATTTTTGAATTTTTGGAAGGTTTTAATTTTATATATTGCCTGAATACAAGAATAACTTGCCTGAAAAAAATATTTCAGGCGTTGATTACTGGATTAACCTTAGCAATAAAAACAATTTCTATTACTAAGAAAAATAAACAAATGAAAAAATCAATAGTAAAAAATAAATTGAAGTTAATCCGATTTTTACCATTAAATCTTTCTGAATTGTTTTCTTAAATACTTCTTCATCTTCAATGGCATTCTTTTTAATAAAATCCCCGTGCGAAGGGTCCCATCCCTGAATTCTTCTGTTATCTAATATTTTTTCCATATCATAATATTTTATTTGTTAATAACTCAGTTTACTTTCTAATGTTTAACAGTATAACAATTGTAAATGTGAAACAAAATCCTATTAGAGATAACAACAATAATTGTTTGTCAATCAATTCTAAAGGTGAACTAATTTTATAATTAACTACAAATTTTACCAAAAGGAGCAAAATGAAATAGAATACATACCCGAACAAACCGGCTTTGAAAGGCTGAATGATATAAATAATTAAAAATCCACTTCCTGTTAAGTCGTAATTTGCTTTCTTATTGTGTTTAGCTTCTATTTTTTCAATCAGAATTCTAATTCTCCAATTTTTCAGTTATTATCGGATAAAAAATGCTTTTATTTAATTTTAAAAACTAGAAAAGGTATGCTTTTGGGTTTACAATAAGAGTGCCAATGTGATTTAGATCAAAATAGCAGAAAATATCTAAAAATAACGTCCCTATTAAGGGAAGTGTATCAAAACAAGAAGATGTTTGCTCAAATTGGTTTATTGAAATTTAAAATCATATTATGTATTCTGAAAAATCCTTATGATAAGTACAGTTAATGATATTAATAAAGTAAATATTCTGAGTCCTATATTAAAGACATCTTTAAAATAGAGCTTTGGCGAGCCGGGAATAACCAAAATATCTTTAGCAATCAATTTGGGAATTATTCTGTTCTTAACCTCTAATTTGTTTTCCCATAGTAGGTCTTCAAAACTAAATTTAAACATTTGTTGTGTTGAGTCCGGAAGAACTCTGTATAATCTCAAATCATCGAGATGAGAATTAGCCGAAGGTCCGCCGGCATACGAAAGAAGGTCGATAATAGTTGTATATGTTGGTATGAGATAATTACCCGGATACTTTACAAAACCCCAGACAGAAACTTTCATATTTATAGCTTGAGGGTCTGAATAGTCATAATAGCCACCTTGCTTCTGGAATAATCCTTTGTATGCAGAGCCAAGTTCAACATTCCTTTCTTGTGCAAAATTAGTTTGAACGGCTAGGGAAAAGAGAATTGCAAAAAATAATAATTTCTTTATCATGGAGGTCCTCAAAATTATAAACTTCAATAAATAAAATTATTCAAATGATTTGAAAATTTAAATAAAATTGTAAGCTAATGAAAGCACAGAACATAAAATTATTTCCCGCCTTTAGAAAACAGCATAACCGGAACAGTTTTAAATAGCACTTGTAAATCAAGCCAAGGCGACATATTATTTATATAATATAAATCTAAAACAACAGAATCTATAAAAGAGACAGTACTTCTACCCCAGACCTGCCAAACCCCCGTACAACCAGGTAAAACATTTACTCTTCGTTTCTGCCAGCTGTCATAGTTTTCGTATTCATACGGTAAAGAAGGACGTGGACCGACCAAACTCATATCCCCAATGATAACGTTAAATAATTGTGGGATTTCATCCAGTGAGGTTTTTCTAATAATTTTCCCAATCCATGTAACCCTGTTTTCATTTATGATTTTTGAACTTGATCCTGCAGGCGTCCCATCTTTCATAAATTGAATCATTTTTTGTTTTCGTTCATCATCATCATCATTTACAACACGCATTGATCTAAATTTATAGAAATTAAATTGCCTGCCGTTTTTGCCTACTCTTACTTGCTTAAATAAAATAGGTCCGGGAGAAGAAAGCTTTACTAAAATTGCAATTAATATTAATAATGGAGAGAGAACTATTAATACAAAGATTGAAATTATAGTATCAAAAAATCTTTTCACACCTAACATAAGATTACTATTGTAATAAGGCGAAACACCTAAGAAAGGAATCCCGGCATACTTTTCGGCAGAAATCTTTTGAGTTACTATATCGAATAATTCGGAACTTAATTTAACAGCTACTTTTAATTTTTTACAAATATCTAAAATTTCAAGCAGTCTATCATATTTAATGTTATCAATAGCAATAAGTATTTCGTCAATTTTATATTGATCTCTTATTTTTTCTAAATCCTCTATAACACCTAAAATTTTTACACCATGTACAATTTCCTCTTGATTTTTTTCTCTATCATTAACAAAGCCTAAAACGTTAATCCCTTCCGGATTTTCAAAAAGTAATTTTGTAGCTAAAAGTTTTCCGGCATTCCCGTCACCAACGATAACAACGTTACTCTTGTATTGTTGTTTATATCGTAAAAGTAAATTTCTAAAGAGCTCTACTCTTAATAAATACAATATTGGAATAGTAATTAAAAGAAAAATGAATATAATTAATCGGGAATCTAATATATCGGACGATTTTACAAGATGGGAAATAACAACAATATTTAAGGTACCATAATATAACGACTTAATTACAGCCGTTAAATGTGCTGAACGGTTTAAAATGATGTTAATTTTATATAGACCGTTTATTTGAAAAATTAATATAAAAAAAAGAGTTGCTATTAAAAACAACAATAGAATTGGATAAGACAAGTCAACAAAGTCTAATAAGCTCAAGGACTTATCGTACCGAACTAAATAAGCTGCTGAGATAAAAGATATTGTTAAAACAATTAAATCGGCAAAAGCAAAGTAAAACTTGTATTTAGGAATTTTATTCATAAATAAACAGATATTAAAGGATTAAATATAAAAAGTTATTTTCATTATTTCAGTGAATAAATATAGTATTATTTACGCAAAGATTATGCCTCTCAATAAAAATTATCAATTTGAGAATATCTCTGAAAAACACATCTTGTTTGTGATGCTTATCAAAATCCTTCGCCGTTAAAAGCGTAAATGAAAAAACCAAATTTCTAAATTGAAACATACAAAATAAGATTGTAGAAAATTGATACAATCGTATTTTGGTAAGATTAATTATAAAAATTACAAAATTATATTTTCTTAATTAAAAAGTACTTTAATATGGAAACACGTTATACATTATTTTAAAAAAAAGCCGACTTACTATTCAAAGTCGGCTTTTATTACTTGAGGTTAAGCATGATTAAGTAACGTATTGCATTATTTTAATAATATCATTTTTTTGCTCTGAACAAAGTTTTTACCCTGACTCCCGTGAGCAGAGATTGAATAGATGTAAATTCCACTAGTTAATTGCGAAGCATCAAAATTGATTGTATGCCATCCTGCAGAATAATTTCCCTTGGCAAGGTCAAGAATTTTTTGACCAAGTAAATTATAAATTGAAAGATTCACATCTGCCTGAGACGGTAATCCGAATTTAATTGTAGTAGTCGGATTAAAAGGGTTCGGATAATTTTGATTCAGGCTAAACTCAGTTGGGATTACTTTCTCTTCTTCTACAGAAGTCAAAACCTCTACGGTTATTTCAGGTGAATAATCTGATATTGTATTAGCATTATATGCAAATATTCTATAAATATATATGGTAGAATCAGTTACCGTACCATCTTCAATAGTTGTAATATTTGCACCTACTGAATCAAGAATTTCGAACTGAGATCCAACCGCAGCAACCCTTCTTTCTATCTTGAATCCATCTTCATTATCAGAGTTGTCTGTCCATGTCAATATTGGTACACCGTATGTGGGATCTAAAGAGTAAGAAAGATTAGAAGGCGCTGCAATAGGCTTAATAGAAGATGTCACTGAAACCGTGTTACTATAATCAGATTCTCCTTCATTGTTTATTGCCTTTACTCTATAAGTATATACTGTCATTTCAGCAAATGTAGAGTCTGAATAAGAAGTTTGATTTACCCCTACGGTATCCAAAACCGTATAGTTGATGGGGTCCCCTTCCCCGCGTTCTATAACGAAACCACTTTCATTATCAGAATTATCTTGCCAATTCAAGGCTATTTCATATGGTGTATTTGATACTACTATCAATTGAGAAGGCGCGTAAACAACCCCTACAGGTCCAAAGGAATAGTTATGCAAAATTTCCTGCGGACTTAATTGTCTATCGAAAATTGCTACATAGTTTAATGTGCCTAACCAAGGTCTTGAATCAACAAACTCATTTGCTAAAGCAAGTCTGTAAGTATCATTCCAATTAGAAAAATCGCCAAGTATATCTAACCTAGCGCTTTCTTGGCCATTTATGTACAAAATTCCAACACCATCAGATCTGAAAATATATACAACATGCTGCCAATCTGCTTGTACCGTACCGGTTGGCGAATCAACAAACGGAACTCCATTTTCGTTCGTTTTAGTTGATCTTATTCTAAATTCATACTTATCCCCATTTTGAGATAAAGTGAAGTTTCTATAAAGACCATCCTGCGATACGGTTAATATTCTAGCGGGTCCTGTTTGACTTGCACTAGCAGGCTTAATCCATGTTTCTACTGTTATTTGTTGACTTGCGGTACATGCATTATAAATTTTAGAAGCAGCAGTATTTGATCTAATAGAGACTGTTGAATTAACGACTAAACCTTGCGGAGTCCAAGTAACGGAACCGGGTGATATAATATCTAGGTTTAACGGAGTACCTGATCCCGAGAGATCAAAGACTGTATTGCCGCTGCCTGTCCTAAATTTATACATCACAATCGTACCTTCATCAACACGCTGATTAGGCGAAAGTACTCTAAGAGTAGCATAAGAACTTGTATCACTCCCCTGGTTGTTAGATACGATACAGCGATATTTTTCACCGTTATTGGCTTCTAAAACATTAATTATTGTATAAGAAGAATTATTTGCACCGCTAATATTAACCCCGTTTTTTTGCCATTTGTAACTTAACGGATTGTTGCCAACTGCAACAACATTAAATGTAGCGTTTTCTCCTAAATTAACAACTTGATCATTGGGTTGTGTTGCAATATAGGCAACTGTTTCATGCTCTGTTCCTAATGAATAGTTTTCTGATACTTCGATAGGAGTTAAATGTCTATTATAAATCGCTAATTGATAATACGTACCTTTCCATGGTAAATTAGCATTCAATTCGTTTGCCAAAGACATTAAAAATCTATCATCCCAATTGGAAAAGTCACCGGTCAAAGTTCCGGAACTATTTTCGTTTCCGTTAATAAATATTTTCCAACTCCCGTCTTTAGCTCTAGCATAAACAATATGAACCAAATCTGTTCCTACTGTACCGTTAGCAGAACCGACAGAAGGAAGTCCGTTATTATCCGTTGAGGTAGTTCTCATTCTAACTTCATAAAGATCGTTATTCAAAGGTCCCAACGTAAAGTTACGCT
>BDSW01000031.1 GCA_002898175.1 bacterium BMS3Abin04 | reverse complement strand
ATGGCCATTGCGAAAATTATTCCACGTAATCACAAAATCCCCGTTCCCATCGGTTGAAATGGAAGGAGAAGCCCACTCTTCACTTCCTTCATCATCGTTGACTTTGAAATTACCTCCCAATGCGGTTCCATCGCTTGAGTATCGCTGGGCGTAAATGTCATTATAGTAGCCATTGCGTTCATCCCCCCACGTAATCACAAAATTCCCGTTCCCATCGGTTGAAATGGAAGGAAAATATTTATCCGCACTGCCTGGTCCTGCATTTTCATTAACTTGAAAATCCGGGAGGATGGAATTTAGAGTTATTACTTCATCGGCAGAATGCGATTGATTATAATGTCTTCTTTGTGCAACTTCATCAATTGTTTTTCTTGTTTCCCATTTAAGCGAAGATGGAAGTTCTTGAGCTATTGTTAAAATAGAGCCCAGTAAAGTAAAAAGAGATAGAGTAAAAATAAATTTCTTTTTCATGGCAAACTCCTTGTTAAATAATAATATCTATATCATTAAACTTTATTTAAAAACCCGACTTCAAGCGTTTAATTAGCAAACTTGAAGAAGTCGGGTTTTTGCTTTCTAACGTAATAGAATCATCTTCTTTGTTTCAACAAAGTTTCCTGCAGTAAGTTTATAGAAATAAATTCCACTTGGCTGGTTGTTTGCATTCCAAGTAATTTTATAGTTACCTGGCTTTTGTGTTTCATTAACTAATGTTGCAATTTCTCTTCCGAGAATGTCATATATTTTTAATTTTACATTGCTCAGGCTGAAGCCTGAGGCTACATTTGCCGTTTCACCTTTCACGTTTGCCGGTATTTGGTATTTTATTGTTGTACTTGGATTAAATGGATTTGGGTAGTTTTGATAGAGTAGAAATGCTTTTGGAATATTTACTTCATCACTTTCAACATTTACAATTCCCAGATCATTATAGAAAAAGACAGCACCGGAAGAGTTTCCATTTGCGTTGGCTTCGGAAGCACCGATTAAGAGATTACCATCTTCCATGCTGACTGAACAACCATAAGACTTATTATTGTTAATATCATTTGGAATTAATTTACTGTATTGTTTCCATTCTGTTCCATCATAATTAAATATGTAAGATGCCGTTGCATTACTTGCGCCAATTAAAATATAGTTGTTTGATAGCGATACTGATGTGCCGAAACCGTGCCAATAACTTGCGTCGTCAGCTACAAATTTAGCTTGTTCATTTAAATTATCGTTTCTATCATAAATATATACCGCGCCGGTATTAATTCCAGAAGTCATATGCGCGTAAGAACCGACTGCAATGTAATCTTTACTAATATCTAATGAAATTCCAAAAGCATCATAATTCCCACCATCGCTAGGCTTTAAATTTTTAATAAAATGCCAACCGGTTGTATCTACTATATTATACACGTATGCTTCTCCAGGACTCCCTCCATCTGCTTGCTGAGCTGCTACAACCAAATAATTATCAAATAACGAAATACTTTTTCCAAAATCTCTCGCCGCTTCAATTTCTGTTATTGTGCCCTCCGTACTCCAACTTCCATCTTCGTTGCGGTTAAAGACATAAGCCGAACCTACTGCACCAACCGCAGCACGATTTCCATCTATTACCACTGACCATCCAAAATTATTTCCATATACCTGATCCGTAACTTTTTCTTGCTGCAAACATATTCCATCAACACGTTTAAATATATATGCCATTCCCGTCCATGAAGACTGATAAGGTGCGCCTACAATTGCATAATCACCATCAATTGCAACTGACCATCCAAAATAATCTCCTTCTTTTCCATCATCAGCAATCAGCTTAGAATCGTATTCCCAAGTACCACTTATTTTTTTGTATATATAAGCAGCTCCGGAATTATTTCCTTTTTCTTCTTCCATCGGACTACCTATTATAGCATAATCACCGGATATATCCACACAGGAGCCAAATCGATCGGATTCATCACAATCTGCTGGAAATAATTTTTGCGCATTTATCTGGGAAAAATTCAATAGGAAACTTACTACGATCATTGACACTAAATTTTTTAAGTAAATTCTCATTCTTTCCTCCCTTTATTATAAATGAAATTATTTTATTTCGAAATTATAATTACCTTGGGAGAAGCACAACAGATATGCTGGAGAGAATGTTTCCGACCGGGGGTCAAAACGTTCCTCTCAAGGAGGCGAAGTTTAACAATTATAAAGTAAAATAATAATAAAATATAATAATATCAAATTTAAATGATATGATATTAATGTATTTTAAGACATTGTATCTAATTTTATTGGGTTTGAGTAAATAAAAAACCCAACTTTTTATTTAGAAGTTGAGTTTAATTTTAGCGTAGTAATATCACTTTCTTCGTCTCAATAAAATTGCCAGCTGATATTTTATAGAAATAAACTCCACTTGTGAGATTCCGGCATTCGCCGGAATGACGGTTGAATTCAACTTTATAGTTCCCGGTTTTTGTTTTTCGTTTACTAAGTCTGTAACTCCATATCCGAAAATATCATAGACTATTAATTGTACGGAACGAAAATTTTCGTTCCCTATAACTCCATTTCATATAATCTATTAAATTCTGTTTTAATTGACTCATACCGGACAGGCATTCTGTCTTTTTCCGCAACAGCGTGATTAATGCTTTT
>BDSW01000030.1 GCA_002898175.1 bacterium BMS3Abin04 | reverse complement strand
GTAAATAAAGCTAATGTAACAGATGCACAATATCAATTAGCAGTAAAACATTATGATAAACCGGGAGTTCTGGCTTCGATACTTGATGTAATAAGAGGAGCCAATATCAATATTGAAGAATTGGATAATGTAATTTTTGAAGGCGGGGTAGTCGCTTTGTGTACTATGAAAATAGCAGAGGCGGCAACCGATGAGATGCTGGAGGTAATTAGAAATAATCCTAATGTAATTAATGTCTTGCATATGAAAGTGTAAATAATTACTCATCTTAATTGTATCTCGGTTATATCTTCAATTATTCCGTGGTAATAGGGTAAGCGCAGAATTTCATTTATCCCTTCTATGTCATCCTCTTTAAGCAGAAAAGACATGGAAGAAAGATTACTATATATAAATGATTTTATATCATTCTCAAAATCAAGTTGCCGTAATAACTCTTCTAGAGAATCACTATTATCCACTGTATAATTTGATGCACTTTCATTTAACTCTAATATACTTTTCTCATCTTTCGAAACCACAACAAAATTCACATAAGGGAATCCAATTTGATCAACTAGTTCTTCAGCTAAACTTAATCCTTTACCTAAATATTTGTTGTTAAAGTTCATATCACCAACAACAAGATAATTCTTCTTTAGGATTTCTATTTTTTCTGTATCTAAATTTATCTCAATATCGATATTGAATCGATCTTTAAATAAAATTTTAGATATAATGATTTCATTTGTAGAGACATCTCCTTGTAAAAACAAACTGCTAATTGATCTTTGTTCCGGAATAAAGTAAAAATAAGCCGGCGAAAGGGATCCGCTAAAAGATATTCCTAATTTACTTGAAACAAATAAATCGTGATGATTTAGCAAATCTAAAGTTGGTATTATTCCTAAATCATAATTTTTATTCTCAACTTCAGAAACAATTGAAGAGGCATTTAGAATATTTATTTCTTTTTCATCAAAGAAATTGAGGGATTTTATAAATAGGTTACAAAAAATATTATTTGGAATTAAAATTTTCATTTAATGAATCTACAAAGAAACCGCTTTAACAGCGGTCTCTTTGTAATAAAACAAGAAAAAATTTATCTAATAGTCTTGCTTTTAATTCTAGCGGCTTTACCGGAAAGTTTTCTTAAGTAAAACAATTTAGCTCTTCTTACTTTTCCCTCTCTTACAACATCAACTTTTGCTATTCTGGGGGAATTGTAAGGAAATATTCTTTCCACACCTACACCACTGGATATTTTTCGTACAGTAAAAGTTTTGTGAACTCCACCGCCTCTAATGCTTATAACATCGCCTTCAAACGGCTGGATTCTTTCCTTGTCACCTTCAATTACCCTTACATGTACACGTATTCTATCACCTGGATTAAATTTAGGTAAATCAGCGCGTAACTGATCTTCTACTAACTCTTTAAGTTTGTCCATCATAACTCCGATCTATTTATTTTTTTCCACTTCTCTGTTAAAATTTTTGATTGTTCTTCTTTCCATTTTTTTATTTCAGCATCATTCCCCGAAAGTAAAACTTCAGGAACTTTCATTCCTTTGTATTCAGCCGGTCTTGTATAATATGGAGCTTCAATTATATCCCCATCCATAAGTGAATCATTTAGTGCAGACTCACTATCACCCAAAACTCCAGGTATCAATCTAACAATAGAATCAACTATTATTAAAGCAGGTAATTCCCCGCCGCTTAAAATAAAATTTCCAATCGATATTTCATCGGTAACAAATTTTTCCCTAACACGATCATCGATTCCTTTATAATGCCCCGCCAGTATTAGAATATTCTGTGCAAGAGAAATTTTATTTGCTAACGATTGATTATATATTTCCCCTTTTGGCGAACAATAAATAACATAATCATAATTTCTCTGCTCTTTTAATTCCTCTATACATTCAAAAAATGGTTCCGGTTTTAATAGCATACCGGGACCGCCGCTAAAAGGTTTATCGTCAATCTGACGGTAATTACCATGAGCATATTGTCTAAGATCATGAACATAAATTTCTACCAGTCCTTTATTTTGAGCCCTTTTAATAATGCTGGCCTGTAAAGGACTATCTAACAATTCAGGGACTGCAGAAATAATGTCAACTCTCATCTTCAAAATCTAATTCCCCGGAGATATCTATCCTTCTATTTTGAATATTAATAGACTTAACAAATTTTTCGATAGCAGGGATTAAAATATCTTCTCCTTTTTCGTCATTAACAACATAAACATCATTTGCAGGGAAAGAATATACCTCTGTCAAATATCCAAAGAACTTTAAATCCTTATAAACTTTACAACCAATTAAATCATGAATAAAATATGTATTGGCTTCAAGTCTAACTAAATCTTCCTCTTTAACAAAAACCCTTTTATTGATTAAGAAATCTATGCTATCCGAATTATCAAAATTTTTAAATTTCAGATAGATTTTCCCCTTATCATTAATTACATCTTCAATGATAAATAATTTATTCTCACCAAAAACATCAATGTAAACATTTAGTCCAACAATAAAACGTTCCGGGAAATCCGTGACCGGAGAAACAACCAAATATCCTTCGTCGTTAAAAAGATTCTTAATCTCAGCAACTAAAAAAAAATCACTCAACTAAACAATTATTCCTTCTAGTCAAGAATTTTTAAAATAGCTCTTTTCCCCTCCTTAGCGGCAATTGCCGTGAGCAGAGTTCTCATTGCTTGAGCAGTTTTACCCTGTTTACCAATTACTTTCCCAACGTCATCGGGACCAACTTTCAGGGCAAGCTCTATTGTGTTTTCGTTGGGAACAGATTCCTCGATATGAACGCTATCAGGATTGTCCACAAGATGCCTGGCAATGAATTCAACAAATTCTTTCATGAGACTCCCTATAATAAGTTAAAGAAGAAGGTACTATTTTTAGCGCAAATTCCCAAACACAAAATCTAAAGCTATTCGCTTTCGGTTTGCTCCTCTGCTGATACGTCAGAAGCAGTACCCGTTACTTCCGGCGCGCGCTCTTCTTTAGATTCAGTAATCTTTTCTTCTTTTTTCGATTCAGCCTCAACCTTAACACTTTTTGCTTTCTTTTTACCCGCAGCTTCTTTAATTTTCATCAACTCCTCAACTGCCGAGTTAATTTCGTCTTCGGATTTACCGCGTTTCAACATATCTCTTTTTAATAAGATACCTCTTTCAGAAAGTAGATTTTTTACTGTATTCGTAGGTTGTGCACCAACGCTTAACCAATATAAAGCTCTATCTTCATTTATATCTACAGTTGCAGGATGAGTTTTAGGATTATATAAACCTATAGATTCTATAAATTTACCATCCCTTGGGGATCTCACATCTGCTGCAACCACTTTATACACAGGTTGTCGTTTTTTACCCATTCGTTTTAATCTTAATTTAACTGCCAATTAAATATACCTCCAATTTATCATATTACTAATTAAATTTAAAATTACCAAAATTTCCAATCATTTTTCTACCGCCTTTGGATTTAAATTTCTTCATCATTTTCTGCATTTCATTATACTGTTTTATAAGACGATTAACATCCTGTATGGAAGTTCCGCTTCCTCGTGCAATTCTTTTTCTTCTGCCGCCGTTTAGAATTTTTGGTTTTGCTCTCTCAACTTTGGTCATAGACTGAATAATTGCTTCTACCCTTACAAGTTGCTTTTCATCTAAATCTGCATTTTTTACAGAAGCAGATAATCCTGGAATCATCCCTAACAAAGATTTTAACGATCCCATTTTTTTGATCATTTTTATTTGCTTCAAGAAATCATCAAAATCAAATTTATTGCTTAATAATTTCTTTTCTAAATCTTTGGCATCATTTTCATCAATCTGTTGCTGAGCTTTTTCAACAAAAGAAATTATATCTCCCTTGCCAAGAATTCTCGAAGCCAAACGATCCGGATGAAATACTTCAATTGAGTCAAGTTTTTCTCCGAGACTAATAAACTTAATAGGCTCTTCAACAATAGCTCTAATTGAAAGTGCACAGCCACCCCTGGAATCGCCATCCAGTTTCGTAAGAACAATACCATCAAATTCCACTTTGTCGTGAAAAGCTTTTGCCGAATTAACAGCATCCTGACCTGTCATTGAATCAACAACAAACAATGTTTCGGTAGGATTAACTTTTTCTTTGATGGATACAATTTCCTGCATCAATTGTTCATCAACATGTAATCTTCCGGCTGTATCAACAATTACAGTATTTAAATTATTCTCTTTAGCAAAAGCAAGAGAATCGGATGCAATTTTCACAGCATCTTTACTATCGGTAATTGAAAAAACAGGAACATTAATTTGTTTACCCAGCATTTTCAATTGATCAATTGCAGCAGGACGATAGATATCGGCAGCAGTTAAAAGAACACGCCTTTTTTTATTTTCTAGATATTTTGCTAATTTAGCACTAAACGTTGTTTTACCAGATCCTTGCAAACCTACTAATAAAATTACAGTCGGACCGGAGGGATTAAGAGTTAATTCTTGTCCCTCGTTTCCCATCAAAACAGTTAATTCATCATAAATAATCTTTGTGATTAATTGACCGGGAGAAACTGAAGCTAAAACTTCTTCACCTAATGCTTTTACTTTAACATCTTCAATAAATTTTTTAGCTACTTTGTAATTAACATCCGCATCTAAAAGAACACGTCTTATCTCTCTTAATGTATCAGAAATGTTGCTTTCAGTTATTCTTCCCTGACCAGTAACTTTTTTAAGAGCTTTATCGAATTTAAGGGTTAAATCCTCTAGCATAAATTTCTGTTCTTAATTTAAAATAACAAAATTACTTACTTTTTCAAATATTAAAATTTTTACGCATTTTTAAGCGCATTTGCACCCGAAACTATTTCTATAATTTCTGTCGTAATAGATGCTTGTCTCTCTTTATTATATTTAATTCTCAAGTTTTTAATCATTTCTTTTGCATTTTCCGTAGCCATATCCATTGCCGTCATTCTAGCGCCTAACTCAGCAGCATAGGAATCAAGCAGAGCTTTCCACATTTTTGTTTTTAACTCTCTTGGCAATAAAGAATTTATAATACTCATCTTATCAGGTTCATAAATATATTCAATATTTTTAGTATGATGTTTATTTTTATCTTTTTGACTATCCGGAACTATAGGTAACAATTGTTCGACTAAAATATTTTGTTGAATAACCGACTTAAACTCATTATAAACAACAACAACCTCATCAACTTCAGAATTTAGAAATTTCTGAGTTAAATTATTTACTAGCAATGAAGCAAATTCAAATTTAAGTTGTGAAAAAATCCCTGAATGAGATTCAACAATATTATAATTTGTCCTCTTAAAATAATCTATCCCCTTCTTTCCTACACAATATAAATCAATATCCTTTTCACTTTCAATATCAGCATAATTTTCGTCAATCAATTCTTCAACCTTTTTAATAATATTCATATTGAAAGCTCCACAGAGCCCTCGATCAGAAGTGATGACAATTATCGCAATTCTTTTTAACTCGCGTTTTTCCAGTAAAGGATTTAAAATATTTTTTTCAACCGACAATAAGTGGTTTAACACTTCAGAAATTTTCCTGGAATAAGGTCGAGCATTAATAATATTATCTTGCGCTCTTCTTAATCTGGCAGCAGCAACCATTTTCATAGCTTTTGTAATTTGCTGGGTATTTGTAACACCAACAATTCTTCTTTTTATTTCCCTTAAAGTTGCCATAGATAATTATTATTTAGTCGGTTTAAATTTTGTTAAAAATTCTTCTGCAGCCTTTTTCATCATTTCAACTAATTCATCATCCAATACTTTTTTAGTTTTAATCGCTTCAAAGATTTGGGGATATTTTAAATCAATATACTCAAGCACTTCCTTTTCAAATCTTTTAATGTCCTTAACATTAACACTTTCTAAATAGTTATTAGTCCCTAAGAAAAGACTAACAACTTGCCTTTCTACAGGAACGGGAGAAAATTGTCCCTGCTTAAGCAGCTCAACTAATCTTTTGCCTTTAGCCAGTGTATTTTTTGTAGATTGATCCAGATCAGAACCAAATTTAGCAAAGGCTTCTAATTCACGATACTGTGCAAGATCCAATTTTAAGGTACCGGCAACTTTCTTCATCGCTTTTATTTGAGCATTTCCACCAACACGAGATACACTAATACCAACATTGATTGCAGGTCTAACCCCCGCATTAAACAAGTTAGGTTCAAGATATATCTGACCGTCAGTAATAGATATTACATTGGTTGGGATATATGCCGATACGTCACCTTGCTGTGTTTCGATAATTGGTAAAGCAGTCAGACTACCACCACCTAAATCATCACTAAGCTTAGAAGCTCTTTCCAGCAAACGTGAATGAAGATAAAATATATCACCGGGATAGGCTTCGCGACCAGGAGGTCTCCTGAGGAGCAGAGATAATTCTCTATAAGCAACAGCTTGTTTAGAAAGATCGTCATAAACAATAAGTGAATGTTTACCGTTATCTCTAAAGTACTCACCTAATGTAGCGCCAGAATAAGGCGCAATATATTGCAGCGGTGCCGGATCTGAAGACGATGCTGAAACAACGGTTGTATATTCCATTGCACCCTGTTCTTCTAACTTCGCAACAACTTGTGCAACAGTTGAATTTTTTTGACCAATTGCAACATATATACAATAAACAGGTTTTACACCTTCCGTTCTAGCTTCTTCAGTATGTGTATATTTTTGATTAATAATCGCATCAATAGCAACTGCGGTTTTACCGGTTTGCCTATCACCAATTATCAATTCTCTTTGTCCTCTACCTATAGGAATCATTGCATCGATAGCGGTAATACCTGTCTGCAAAGGTTCTTTTACCGGTTGACGATAAATAACACCTAATGCTTTTCTTTCAATAGGCATATATTTTTCTGTTTCAATAGCACCTTTCCCATCCAACGGTTTCCCAAGGGGATCAACCACTCTACCTAAAAAATTATCGCCGACGGGCATAGAAGCAACACGCTTTGTTCTTTTAACGGTGTCTCCTTCTTTAATAAGATCGGTTTCACCAAACAACACACAGCCAATACTATCTTCTTCCAAATTCAGAACCATCCCAATAATTCCATTTGGAAACTCAACTAATTCGCTTGCCATTACTTGGGACAAACCATAAACACGTGCAATACCATCACCAACAGATAGTACGGTACCAACATCGTATATGTCAACTTTATTATCAAAACCCGAAAGTTGTTTTCTAAGAATAGATGATACTTCATCAGGTCTTACTTCGGTCATTTTGCCATCCTTAAATAAGTTAAAATTTTAATTAAATAAAGTTTCTTGATTTAACAATTTTTTCCTAAGGAGATCGAGTTGATGTGAAACCGAAGCATCCAATACTGTATCTCCAATTTTAGCAATAAACCCACCAAGAATACTTTTGTTAATTTTATACTCTACTTTTACTTTCTTTTTAGTATATTCAGAAAGTTGTTCAACTAAATGATTCTTTTGTATATCTACAAGTTCTGAAGCGCTGGTAACAGTAATATTTACAATATTCAGTTTGCTGTTTTTTAATTCAAGAAATCTTTTCAAAGTATCAAAAATAATTTCATCTCTGCCCTTCTTTATCATAAACTCTAGAAACTCTAAGGCGCTTTTACTTATATGTTTTTCAAAAATCTCTTGTAAAATTTGAGTCTTTTTATCTTGGGAAATGATTGGCTTCACTATAAAAAGTCTCAACTCTCTTGAACTCTTGAAGGTATTAAAAACGAATTCCATGTCTTCAGCAACTTTTTTAAAAGTATTGTTTTCTTCGCTAAATTTAAGAAGCGCAGTTGCATACCTGGTAGTTACAGCGTAATTACTCATCTTTAATTCTTCGTCAATTCTTCAATATATTTATCAACTAATTTAGATTGAGTTCCTTTGTCAAGATTTTCTCGAATAATTTTTTCGGCAGCACCAACAGCAATTTCTGCAATTTCTGTTTTCAGATTATTAAATGCTTCTTGATTTTTACGTACAATAGCAGCAGAAGCATCTTCAATCATTTTTTTTGCTTCCGTCTTACTTTCTTCAAGAATCTGCTTTTTAAGGTTTTCGGCATATTCTCTGCCTTGTTCAATTACCTTCTGAGCTTCTTCTTCTGCTTTAGCTAAATTCTCCTTATTCTTTTCATAAAGAATTTCAGCATCTTTCCTGGCTTTTTCCGCTTGTTCTAAAGAGTCTTTAATAAAATTCTCCCTTTCACTTAAAGAATTTAATATTGGTCTCCAAGCAGTTTTCTTTAAAACCCATAACAGTATAAGAAAAGTAACAGTAGTCCAAATAATTACGCCAGGATTAATATCCAGAGGGCTACCAACTTTTTCCGATTCAGAAAAAGCAAGCAAGATAACATTTAAAATAAAAGCCATTTAAATTTCCTTGATTTAAAACCAAACGGTTATTAAAATAAATTATTTTAAAGCTAATAAAATACAGATAACCAATGCAAATAGTGCAATACCTTCAATAAGAGCGGCGGCTATAATCATCGAAGTTCTGATGTCACCGGAAGCTTCTGGTTGACGTCCACTTGCTTCCATTGCAGAACTAGCTAATTTTCCAATTCCAAGTCCTGCGCCAATAACTGCTAACCCTGCTCCAAAACCAGCGGCTAAAAATGCCATATCCATTTGATTTCCTCCTTTAGTGATACTTTTGTTTTAATAAAAAAAAATTAATGCTCTTGATGTACTGCCATACCTATAAATATCCCCGATAAAACCGTAAATATATAAGCTTGAATTAAAGCCACTAAAATCTCTAATAGAAAAATAAAAAGTGCAAATGCAACGGAAACCGGGGCAACAAAATAGGTCTTAAGTATAAAAATTAAACCAATTAACGCAAAAATCACTACGTGTCCAGCAGTCATATTAGCAAAAAGACGAATAGCCAATGCAAATGGTTTAGTAAATAAACCTAGAATTTCAACAACAAACATAATCGGTAATAACCATATAGGAATACCATGGGGCATTAAACCTTTAAAGTAGCCAAATACACCGTATTTAATCATACCTCCTCCTTGTATGACTAAAAAAGATAATGTAGCTAAGGTAGCTGTTACGGCAATATTACTTGTGGGGGTACTACCATAAGGAATTAAACCAATAAGATTACAGGTAAGGATGAAGAAAAATATTGTTAACAAATATGATAGAAATCTTTCATACCCTTTACCGATTGTTGACTTTGCAATATCGTCCCTTACAAAAACAACTAAAATTTCCATCAAGTTAGAAAGACCCGATGGAATACGCGATTTTTTATGTTCTTTTGCAACATAGAAAAATATAGCTAACAATATCAATACAGCAAACCACATAAAAACAATATGTTTGGTAATAGAAATATCTATCCCAAAAACTTCAATATGCGGTAATGCAATAACACCAAAAGGCGAAAAGTCCAGCTTGCGGGAATCGAGCACATGATGCATAATCCAGCCGGAACCACCTCCGTTCTCTGATGCATTTTTTAACGAATCAGTTGCAGTTTGAACAATTTCTAATACCATTATAAATTCAATTATTTTTTAATAATCTTTATTTTTAGATAAAACATATCTTAATTCAAAAATGAGCGCAATAAAATAAAATATAAAGAATACTAATATAAATGCATATTTATCAATTTTCAAGAATTTTATTACTAAAACGATAGATATAAGCAGAAATGCAATACGGATACCCATACCGCCCAAATTAAAAAGCAAATAAATTTTATTTTGTTTATTAAAAGAAAGCTTATAAAGAAAGGCGGCCGCCGTAAAATTTAGTAAAATCAATACTCCGGCATATATAGTGCTTAAGAACGACCAAAACGATATAATATTCGAAACCACAAGAGCTAAAATTATTAAATACAAAAATAAGAATACAAGCAAGGCTTGGCGGCTATTTTTTTTCATTCTCTTTTTTAGAATTTAAATCTAAAGTAGCTTTTATAAAATTGTACGTCCCTGCTCCACCGCCAATAAAAGAAAAGACTATTGTAAGTAATGGAAATAAGTTGAATTCTTCATCCAGCCACTTACCTAAAAAAAACATTAATACTATTGTCGCCGCAAGTTGTGTACCTAAGCCTAGGTAAGGACCAACTTCCCTATAAGTGCTAATTAAATTATTCTGTTTTTCCTTTTTCATTACCAATTTTTAATCCGGTACTGAATGATGGTTTGTTGCTCATTACACTTTTACCATCAAAAACAGCACCTTCTTCTATAACCAGAATTTTAGTGATTATATCTCCTTTTACAAAAGATTTCGGCTCAAGAGTAAGTTTTTCTGCGACATCAATTGTACCTTCAACCTTTCCGCTAACTACTAAACTTTTTGCTTTAACCTCGCCCTTTATTTCAGCACCTTCACCAAGTGTCAGGTTTCCGTTGATATTAACATCACCAATAACTCTACCGTCTATTCTTACATTTCCTTCACTTGAAATTTTTCCTTCAATTTTAACTCCACTACTTAATATACTAACATCTTCGGAAACAAAACTATTATCTTTTCTTAAAGCCATATTAAATACTCCTATTGTTTTGGTAAATAAATTTTGGGATCCATAATTTTTCCATTTTTCCAAATCTCAAAATGTAAATGAGGTCCTGTTGTATTCAAACCGGAATTTCCGCTTAATGCAATTAATTCTCCTTGATAAACATAATCTCTCTCCTCTTTTAACAAAGATGAACAATGCTTGTAAACGGTGATAAAACCGTCTTCATGTTCAATTATTATTTTCTTACCATCTTCAACGGTATAATCTGAAAAAATAATATATCCCCCTGCGCTAGCATAAACAGGTGAACCGGATTTTAATGCAAAATCAATCCCCATATGCCCCTTTGAGGGATTAAAATCTCTGATAATAAATCCAGCCGCAGGTTTTTCAAAAAATATTGTTTCATTATTTTCTATTTTATCCGGATAAATTTCGAATATTTTTTTTATGACAGCAAATAAATTCCCGCCAATATCCAAATTATTATAATCAGTTTTCCTCAGAGAATCTAAAATAGCAGAATTCGAATCAACTGTATCTGTACCTGCTAATATTATAGCATATTTTAGTTTCTGGTTTGTGGATGAAATTGTTTCTAATTCTTTCGTAAGATATACAATCTTTCTTTCCAATATATGAATCTTAACGGCTTGAGCTTTTAATTCCTTATTTTCGAACACGAGTAATAAATTTCTTGCAGGGGTAAACATAAAAACTAACGCTGTTAAAATAATAACAACAAGAGTAAAAACAGAAAGAATACTTAAAATTTTCTTTATCGTGTATTTATATCTTTTTGTACTTCCTGATTTTAAATTTGGAGTAACAAAAATTGTGGAATGGAGTATGTCTTTAACTTTTAACTTTCTCATTACCTAGTTCAGAATTTTCTTATAGAAAGATCAACAATCTTAACTATTTTATTCTATTTATAAATAATTCAACTGGAAAATTAGCCCCAAATGAAATCTATTTTCTTTACGGAAATATAAAAAAAATAAGATTCAGATATACTATATACAAATTGGTTTTCTAATTAAAATTGTAGGACAACAACTCGCCTATCTTTGGCATGATGTTTTGCAGTCAATTAATTATAAATATATTTTAATATAGAACAACAATAATTTTGTCGGCAAACTTAGTAAGTTGACTTACAAAACTCGAGAACCAATTTTATTTTAAAACACTTTGTTAGATTCCAGCATTTTCTCTAATTTTTTAATAACTAATTCCGGCAATAACTTTTCTCCACAATCAAATGTTTTAATCGGGCAACTATTATGACCATGTATTCCGCAAGGTTTACAGTCCAGTTCATCATAACTAAGATATTCGCTCCCGTCATTATAAGGATAGAAACCAAATTTTGGTACAGTTGAACAATATATTGTTAGTACCTTCGTATCTGCACACATTGCCATATGTGTAGGTGCACTGTCATTACAAATCAGCAAATTACTTTTTTTAATAACCGCCAGCGATTCCGTTATCGATAATTTTCCGGATAAATTAAGGACATTACCATTTACTTCATCTTCAATAGATTTACATAATTGTTCATCACTAGTACTACCCAGCAAAATAATATTGTAAGACTTAACAATCAAATAATTTATAATATTTATATAGTAATTAATGGGATATTTCTTAGTTTCCCAAACCGAACCGGGAGCAACAGCTATTTTTTTATTCAAGTTTGGCAATGAGGAAAAAAATTTATTTACTCTTCTTTCATTACTTTCAGATATTTTACATTTGGGTAATATTTTCCATTTTTTATTAGTAACATCTTGTTTCAATAAAGATATATTTCTTGCAACCTCATGGATATTGGAATTATACATCCTCTGATATTTATACACAAATGAAAACGACGCATTATCAAAGCCATAAGTTTCTTTTACACCCGATAAAAACACTATCAAAGATGTTCTTGAAGAACGATGCGGGGAATAAATTGCATCATACTTTTTATGTCTTAATTTAAGGGCAAATTGAATTGTTTTGATTAAAGACTTTTCTTCTTTAGTTTTTCTTAATACAATTACTTCATTAATAAAAGGTGATGAATCAAAAATCTCTTTAGTTGTTTCTATTGCAATCACATCAATAATTACATCTTCTATATCTTTGTGCATAATCTGAATTAAAGGAAGCGTAAGAATTGCATCACCAAGGAATGCCGTCTGAATAACTAAAATCTTTTTTCTCATTAGTACTTCCAAATATTATGCATCCAAAACCACTGTTCGGGATATTTTTTTATGTAATACTCTAATCGGCTCATATAAATTTCATTTATTTTCCTGATCTTTTCATCATTATTACCTTCGAAATTATTATAATTTATTCTTTCCATAATAATATTATATTTAAATGAGTTATTTCTTATGATTAGAAAAAAGTATATTGGTGTATTATTTTTCAATGCGATAGCAGCAGTTCCGGGATAAACAGAAGTTTGCCTATTAAAAAAGTTCACTCTAAGTCCTTCTTGAGGTCCTCGCTGATCTCCGACAACGCCGATTATTCCGTTACTTTTAAGCGCTTTGTAAACCTCTCTTATTGATACACCGAGAGAAATAACCGAGTTTCCAAATTGGCTTCTGCTCTTATTTAGCCAGTCAGATACTAAATTATTTCTTTGAGGTTTAGCTAAACCATACATTGGAATTCCCATAATAGCAGCAAAGTACAAACCCGATAGCTCCCAGTTACCAAAATGAGCTGTAATTAGAAAAGCGCCACTTTTACGCTGAAGTAATTCGTCAATTATTTCCGGATTGTTCATTTTAACGAGGTAATCTAAATCTTCTTTTTTGATATTTTGAGAGCATAATACTTCAGCTAAAGTAATGGAAAGACTATAATAAATTTTTGAAATTAATTTTTTATTTTCCTCTTTATTATTCGAAGGAAATGCAATTCTAATATTTTTTAAAATTACATCTTTGCGGATTGGGAAAATATAATACAAAATAAAATGAAGTAATTTTGCCGAAGTTTTTGCATTCCGGATACCGAACAGATTAAAAAAGGCAGCAAAAATTATAAATACAAAATATTCAACTCTATTTTTAAGATTCATAAATATCTATTGAATTGCAATTCTCCTTTGCCAATTATCATCTCGAACCTCTCCACGCTTTGTAGATGTTAATAATTCATAATCAGAATAACCGGTTAAATCTGCAAAAATAAAAATAACACCGCCTTCAATCGATTGATATTGCCAAACTTCGTAAGGCTTCTGTCCGGTTTGATTTGGATATCTATCTATTTGATCAGGAGGTCCGTACTCTAAATAGACTCTGCCTCTATCCGTCTTAAATCCTTTTTTTTGCATAGTACTAAAATGCTTATTAACATAAGCAATA
>BDSW01000029.1 GCA_002898175.1 bacterium BMS3Abin04 | reverse complement strand
TTTATTTCGATTACAACTTCGGCAATATACTTCTCGACGGTCAGCCTGTAGATTTTATTAAACTTGATACTGATAAAAAGGGAAGTAAGGAGAAAAGCACACAATCGGATTTAATGACGGAACCTTTTGTTATTGATAAGAACTCCGAACTGCTTGTTGATGCAAGCTATTTTGTTAACGACAAAGAAAAAGCAAGCGAATTATTGGGTAAAGAGGGATTTGTAGAATATGATATGGAATTGGTCGATGCTGTTAACCCGGAGAAAGTAATAAGCAAATTGGCGGGCGTTAAGTTCGATAAAGATAATTTACCCGAACTTACGCAAAAATATTATTCGTTTAATACGGAAGGCTTAGATAATATGCAGGTAAGAATTAAGCTGAATATTAAGAAAAGTATAAAAGCAGAAACGTACAATGTTAAAGTATATTCGGCTAATAGTGAAGAATCGAATAAGAAGTCCAATTATGAAACGGTAAATATAACTCCTAAAGAAATAGTGAAAGAATATGCATTAAACCAAAACTACCCGAACCCGTTTAATCCTACAACCACCATAAGTTATGCAATTCCCAAAAGCGGAAAGGTAACATTAAAAGTATATGATGTGCTCGGCAAAGAAGTAGCCGAATTAGTAAACGGGTATAAGTCGAAAGGAAGACATAGCGTCCGGTTTAACGGTAATAATTTATCGAGCGGAATATATTTTTACAAATTAACTTCAGGTGATTTCACTGCAGTAAAAAAACTAATTCTCATGAAATAGTACAAGCTTAAATTAAAAGGGGATGTAAAGAAAACATCCCCTTTTATTATTTAGCAGAAACCTTTATATAGTCCGTCGCTCCGGTTCACGCCCCTTTGGGGAAGATAGTATACAAATATTTTGTTTTTCAGAAGTTTCATAAAATTACTTAGGGAGAAGTTTCAAGAAATCAAAAACATTTTTTAACGAATCAGGCATTTCCACATTTTGCTTAATATATCCGCCGTTTAGCCACATTTGGGTCATATCCTTATAATGATCACTTATAATATTTCCGGACTGACCGGTAGTTAAAATGAAATTAAATTCATCCGGTTTTGCAAAATCATAAATATACCTCATTGAAGGACCGAGTTTGTTTTCAAAAGGTTTAGTAAAAGAATATTCCGTATTAAATATAGTTGTTCCGTCCCCTCCAATATCAAAGGGACCGATATCCACTAATCTATCAACCATGGAAGAAACACCGTGAAATAAGTGCTTAAATATTACTTTGTGAACTTTTCTCCACTGCCAATAAGTTATATCTTTGCCTAATCTGTTTTCTAATTCCCTTACCGCATCTTCCAAACTTTTTCTAATAATATCATCTCTGTTTTCAATTTTCTTCGTATTAATATTGTCAAACCATACGGAATTATTGCCTTTTAACAATTCGGGAATATTTCTATAAGGAACATTCGCAATAAATATATATTCCATCAATAGGTTCTTTCCCATTTCATCTTCATAAATATTGTAAATTAATTTCTGCAGGAACATTGTATAAATGGTTGGCACCTGACTATACTTGTCCATAATATAATCCCAATTCCGCAACAGATCAAGAGCGGTATTAACATTCGGGTTTTCAGATTTTACTTGATTAAAAGCGCCGAGAATATATTTTGTAATATTCTTAGCGTAAAATGAATAAAAATCCATTTGAAACTTTTTAAAATCTTCCACAGAAAATTTCGGTTTTGATTTAAGCAATTCTGTAATTCTTTCAATTCTAGATGAAGGTTCCCAAATATTGGAAATTTGATACTTAAAATTCTTAACAGTTTTATTATTTGCAGAAGCAATAAAATTTTGTTTCGGATTAAAAAGCTTAGGCATTTTTTTATACGGCACAAATCCTTTCCAGTCATATTTATCCGTAGTACCGTCATAAACCAGCGACGGTGCATTCAACAGACGTATTGGTAAGCGTGTGCCGCAAATATATCCGATATTATCTTTATTATCAGCATAAACAAAATTTTGACCCGGCACGGTAAAATATTTAACACCGTTTTTAAATTCCTTCCAATCTTTGCTTGTATTGATTAGATAAAAAGAATAAAGCTCATCACTCGGTTCTAAAGCTGTCCAGCGCATACTTAAGATAGCGCTGTTCTGCTGTTTATTGGGAAAAAGTACTTTATACGGATGTATATCGGAAACTATTGGACCACGATGAGTACTGCGAATTGTTATAACAACATCAGATGAATCTTTTACTTTTATAGTATCGTTAATAATAGAGATCGGTTTCCATTTATTTTTAAAAAAATAGTTCTGTTTTAAACTATCCAACTTCTCGGCGTAAAAATCACAATCGTCCGTCATAACATTAGTAAGTACCCACGAAATATTTTTATTTTTCCCAATTACTACTCCGGGGATTCCGGGAAGTGTAAATCCTTGAACATTTAAGTTCTTACTTTTCATAGATACGACAACCCATTTACCCGGCGCTTGGAAAGCCAAGTGCGGATCGTTGGCAATTATAGGTTTACCGGATTCGGTTAGTTTTCCGTTAACCACCCAATTATTCGAACCGATATGTGTTCCTTCAAAACCCATAAACTTTCTAAAGTCCCTATCAACATTTATCAAATCAAGAGGAATTGATGCGAATGATTTTGTTTCCGGCGGAATTATTGTAGGTGAGTTTTCATCATAAGAAGGCATAATGTCTTTCACTTTCTCTACACCTAACTTTTGAATAAGATGCGTAAATGAAATATCCGTCCACCAGCTGATGTTCATCTCAAATGCCATTAGCTTAGTCATTAATAAACTGTGAATCGGCTGCCACGGTTCAGGGTCGTAGCCTAGAACGGAAAATTCGATAGGGAAATGTTTGTCGGGATTATTTATATAAGCATTAACCCCGGCAGAATACGCTTTTAGAATATCTTTGGTTTCTTTATGTAGTTTACTATAATTTTCCTTAACGTTCCTAAGCAATCCGATCGTACGAAACATTTTATCAAACGGCAGAGTTTTAGGACCTATAATCTCGCTTAAACGACCTTCGCCGGCTCTTCTGGAAATATCCATTTGAAATAAGCGTTCTTGTGCATGTATATACCCCAAAGCAAAATATGCATCAAGTTTATCTTTTGCTTCTATGTACGGAATTGCATATTTATCACGGTATATTTTAACTTGTGAATTTATACCGCGAACTTTGATTTCCCCATTGTAGTCAGGTAAAGTCTGCTTCATAAAATAGTAGGACAACAATACTACAAATACAATTAGAAATACTATAACACTTGAAACACCTATTGTAATTTTAAGCCACTTTTTCATATCGTATTTATTATTAGTTTAACATTAAACTGTGATACTAAAGAAATTAAAAAACATTAAATCCAAGAATATCCGCAGTTGAAAATCCATATTTTACATTAGAAAATCAAGGCAGCATTTATGGTTTTACCAAGTAAAAATATTTTAATTTAATAGATAAGCCACAATTTACTATCTTCATATTGTAGTTTTTGATCCTTATTTCTTAATATTATTTATATTTGCTGAAAATATTTGGAGAAGATATACAACTATGCTAAACACAATTTTATTAGTTATTACTTTAGTCTTAATTTTATTTGTACTTGTGTTCTTATTTTTAATGTATAAAAAAGTTTCTAATCAAAATTTATCATCATTAAAAAATTCTATAGATGATTCACTAAAATCCACAGCAGAGAATATTGATTATTCAATTAAAGATGAATTTACCCGCAACCGAGAAGAGGCAAGACGAGATACAAAGTTAACAAGAGAAGAAATTAATAATTCGGTTAAACTACTCGGCGACCAACTTTCCGATAGACTTCGCGATATCTCCGAAAGACAGAAAGATCAACTTGAATTAATTGAAGACCGGTTAGCTAAGCTTACGAAAACAAATGAAGAAAAATTTGATAATCTAAGAGAAAAGGTTTCTGCACAGCTTAGGGAACTTCAAGAGAAAAACGAAAATAAGCTTGAGGAAATGAGAAAAACAGTAGATGAGAAACTTCATGAAACTTTAGAAAAACGACTTGGCGAATCTTTTAAATTAGTAAGTTCTCAACTTAAAGACGTTTATGAAGGGCTTGGAGAAATGCAGAAACTTGCAAGCGACGTTGGCGATCTCAAGAAAGTTTTAACAAATGTAAAAACACGCGGTACTTGGGGCGAAGTACAATTAGGAAACTTAATTGAACAAATACTTTCTCCGGAACAATACGAAAAGAATGTAAAGACTAAAAAAGGAAGCTCGGATTTAGTTGAATTTGCCATAAAATTACCCGGTCGCGGAAAATCAGTATCAGAAGTTGTTTGGCTGCCGATTGATGCAAAATTTCCGATGGAAGATTACCAGCGTTTGCTTAAAGCACAAGATAGTGCGAACCCGGAGTTAGTAGAAAAGGTTTCCAAAGATATCGAGAGAAGAATTAAGCTTGAGGCTAATAATATAAGTTCTAAATATTTGGATCCGCCTAACACAACGGACTTTGCAGTAATGTTTTTGCCGGTCGAAGGTTTATATGCCGAAGTATTAAGAATACCCGGTCTTGCCGAAAAGCTTCAAAGAGAAAATCGCGTTATAATTGTAGGACCGACAAACTTAGCCGCTTTATTAAACAGTCTTCAAATGGGTTTTAAAACATTAGCTATTGAAAAACGTTCAAGCGAGGTTTGGAAACTTCTAAGTACCGTTAAAACCGAATTTACAAAGTTTGGCGATATATTGGAAAAAACTCAACAAAAAATTGATCAAGCCAGTAAGACTCTTGGAGATGCTGCTAGAAAAACCAGAACTATTGAAAGAAAACTTAAAGACGTACAAGAATTACCGGCTAATGGAGAAACAACGAATTTACTTGATGAGTGATATTGTAATTGCTTTTTAAATTATCATGTTGTAATTTACGGATACAATAGTATCCACATGGCTATATAAGTATCCAATAAATCGTGAAAAATATAATGATAATTTACAATTTTTTAGACTATGTTTTTGTTTCCCCCTCAATAATAAAAGTTATACGTGTTCTTAACGAACGTGTAACTGCAATTTCAGGCAGAGAAACTGCAAGACTTGCACTTATTACTCACCGTTCTGCTTTAAAAGCACTGACGACGCTCGAATCTTTTAAAATAGTTAAACGGCAGGTGGGAGGTAGAGACCACCTTTTTACATTGAATAGGGAAAATTATATTGTAAGCGAGTTATTATCCGTTATGTTAGATTCCGAAAAAGAGTTCGTAAATAGAATCTTTTCCTTGATAAAAAGGCGACTGGGCAAAGTAACGGAAAGTATTATTGTTTTTGGAAGCGTTGCACGTAAGGAAGAAACCGTAACAAGCGATTTGGATATTTGCATTATTTATAAGGGAAATAAAAAAGAAATTGAAATATTAGCAAACATAGTTTTTAACACACTGAACAAAAAATTTGCAGTTACGTTAGCTCCTTTATATCTAAGCGAACGAGAATTCAGAAAAAGAGCAAAAAGGAACGACAGTCCGGTTAACAGTATCCTCAAAGAGGGAAAAGTAATTTCCGGGAAGTCTATTAAAAAGTTAATTAATGGTTAAAAAAACTTCACGAAAAATAGTTGAAAAAAGTAAAGCAACCAGTTTCAGAAAAGTTGCTGAGAATTTTTACGAAGGCGATAAGGTTGCTTACGACTTTGAGTATTTCAATGCCTCGGGAGTTTTAATAGTTCATGCAGCCATTGCATTTGCCGATGCAGTTACAATAGAATTATCCGGCTGGAAATGCAGCGGAGAAAATCATTATGAGATAATATCGCTATTAACTGATATTACACCACCAAACAAATACAAGAACAATGCAATAAACCATTTCAGAAAAATTATTGGCCATAAAAACTTAATTTCTTATTCTGGAGATGAATACCATAAAAAAGATATCGATAAACTTTGGAAACATTTGGAAAGGTTTATTATTTGGATAAATACTATTTTAGATTAAAAAGAAGAACCGACTCTTATACAAAATAAGAACTATCGAAATCACACTTAGAATTACCAACTAATATTTAAAAAGCTCAGTGCCTTATTTAGTATTTCAGACAAAGCGAATCCAACTTTTTTAAGCTTTCCGCTTCACCAATCGCTATTAGTTTATCACCGACTTCTATAGTTGTTGCGGCGCTCGGATTATACATAAATTTTCCATTTGCCTTAGAGACCGCGATAACAATAATATTCCATTCTTTACGCAATGGAGAGTCGGCTAAGGTTTTCCCTGCTAATTTAGAATTTTCCGGGATTGTTACTTCTTCCAAACTTATGGCAACATCTCTATTCCTGGCAACTCCATCTATAAAATCCATTACTCCGGGCCTCAGAAGCAAGTGTACCATTCTGCTTCCGCCTAATTCATAAGGCTTAACTACCCTATTTGCACCGGCTTTTAATAATTTTGACTCCGTCCCTTCATCAACTGCACGAGCAACTATAAAAATATCCGGATTTAGTTCTTTTGCGGACAATACAACAAATACGTTCTGTGCATCGGAATCCAAAACGGATACCAAACCTTTTGCTTTTCTTATTCCGGCTGCAAGCAGGGTTTCATCGGCTGTAGCATCTCCTTCAAAAAATAAATAGTTCATTTCCAATAAGCGTTCAATTTTTACGGAGTTGTTTTCAACCACTACAAAAGGCTGCCCGTTTTGGTAAAGTTCTTCACAAATTACGCGTCCCATCCTTCCAAAACCGCAGACAATATAATGTTCTGCAATTGATCCAAGTTTTTTATTCATTCTTCTCCTCCTAAAAAATTGAGCTTCTACTAATATTTGTATTCCTCTTCCGCCTGTGTATGCAATAGCTAAAACTCCTGAAATAATTAAAAATGCGGTTAAAATCATTCCGGGTCTAGACAACGGTTTCAACTCTTTGAACCCAGTGGTTGAGATAGTAATAATCGTCATGTAAAACGATTCAAACAGCGTCCAGCCTTCTATGAATGCATATCCAACTGTCCCAATTATGATAATAGCTACAATTAACACTAATCCTATTTTCAATTGGGTTAATGCGTTTGAATCTATTTTCATGTTGTAATCCGGCTCATATTAGTAGCTAACTAAAATAATATAAAACAATCACTTTTGAAACACTGCCGGTAACCGACAATTTTATACCATTTACCGATTTACTATGGAATTTCATTGAGCAATATTTTATCATTGTTTAAGATAATTACGCAACAAACTTTTAGGAACACAAAATGGAATCAAGCAAACACAATCCTGACGGAAGATTCTGGCTCGGGGGAATTTTAATTCTACTCGGGGTTTTCTTTTTATTAAATAACTATAACATTCTTTCATTTACTATCCCGGATTATTTATTTCAATGGCAGGTTATTCTCATTATCATCGGACTGGTTTTACTTGCTTCACGAAATAATAGCTCCGGCTTAACACTAATCATAATCGGACTAATATTTTTATTCCCGGATTTTTGGCCTTTATTACTCATTGGGCTCGGAATATATTTCTTATTAAATCAAGATCATAAACGTTCAAAAAAGTTTAGTCATTTTAAAGGGGAAAACGATTTTGATGATACGGAAGACATTCCCGGAGACTATATTGATGAAATGTCTTTGTTTGGAGGAGGAACAAAAAATATTTCTTCGGAAAATTTTAAGGGAGGAAAAATAACCGCAATATTCGGCGGAACCGAAATTAGATTCAATCAGAGTAAGCTGGCGGAAGGTGAAAATATAATTGATATTATTGCACTATTCGGCGGAGCTACACTGGTAGTACCGCAGGATTGGCATGTAATTATTAAATTGGTTCCCATATTCGGAGGATTTAGCGACAAACGCATGAGAGACCCGCACATGGTTTACGGAAACGATAAAATTCTTGTAATTAAAGGTATAGTTTTATTCGGCGGCGGTGAAGTAAAAAGTACTTATTAAAACTGGATTTAACAATGAAAAAACAAAACAGAAGATCCTATTTAGGAATACTATTAATATTTATCGGATTTATATTTTTTCTAGATAATTTAAATTTATTAGATTTTGATATTTCCAGATACTTCTTCTCTTGGCAAGCTATCCTGATTTACATCGGAATAGCCATTATTGCGACACGGGGGAAAATAGGGACAGGTATCTTATTAATTCTTATCGGGTTAATTAGTCTGCTCGGAAAAATTTTTCACCTTTCATTACAAAACCTAATAAATGAATATTGGCCTGTTCTTTTAATTCTTTTTGGGATATACTTAATTGTTAAAAGTTCAAATAGCCGCGGACTTTTTTACAAAAAGAAAGAAAACACAGCCTCGTTAAATGATGAAGCGAGTTCCGACACAATAGATGTCTTAAATATTTTTGGAAGCAGAAGAACTACCATAACCTCACAGCAGTTCAAGGGCGGCAATGTAAATATATTTATCGGGAGTTCAATTATAGATTTTAAAAATGCAAAATTGGCAGAGGGTAAACAGGTCTTGAATTTCTTAGGCGTTTTTAGCGGAGCAAAAATTTTGGTCCCGCCTGATATGAAAGTAATTTCTAAAGTAAATGTAATCTTCGGCGGCTTTGACGATAAACGGATTATCAATCCAAAGCTTGGAAATGAAGGACAAAAAGGAGAATTGATAATTTCCGGACTGTTTCTGTTCGGCGGTGCAGAAATAAATAATTTGTATTAAATGGTTTTGGATTGTGGTTAGAGTAAGATTAAGAGTAAGTTAAAGGGAAGTAATGGTAAATCCTTTTTTTAGAGATAAGAAAGCTCTCATTGCATATCTTTCAATATGGATAATAATTTCTTTTATCCATTTCTTTGTACTTTACTCTCTGCTAAACATCAATTTCGAATACTCTCTTTTAGATTCTGCTGTATTTAATTTGCTGTATTTCGGCATCGGTTTAAGTTTATGGTATCCGGCTAAATTTATATCGCTTGAAGATTATAATATTGTCAAGATAATTTTTAACCATTTTGCCGCAGCCGCTATTAGCTCAATTATTTGGGTTTATGCCGGTTATATTATTCTTACCAAAACTCTTCTTTTATCCGGGGAATATGAATTGACAATAAAATCTACTTTGTTCGGCAGATTTTTAATAGGAATTGTTTATTACGCAATAATAGTTTCGATTGATTACATAATTATATATTATAATAATTTTCAGCAGAAACTAATAAACGAAGCCGAACTGAAAAGTTTAGTAAAAGAGGCTGAACTTAAAAATTTAAAATATCAGATTAATCCCCATTTTATTTTTAATAGTCTAAATTCTATTAGCTCGCTAACACTTTCCGATCCCAAAAGTGCTCAGGAAATGACTATTAATCTTTCAAAATTTTTAAGAGCAACACTGGCAGAAAACGATAGACAAAAAATTAAATTATCTGAAGAAATTAAAAATATAAAAACATATTTAGATATAGAGAAGGTAAGATTTGAAGATAAATTTGAGTTTATAGAAGAAGTAAGTGATGATTGTTTAACAACCGAAATTCCGAGCATGCTGCTGCAGCCTTTATTTGAAAATGCCATAAAACATGGAGTTTATGAATCTGTTACTAAAGTTTTGATTAGGATGAAATGTTACGTAGATAATTCATATTTGAAAATTGAAGTTGAAAATAATTTTGATCCCGAAGCGGTTCCTCCCAAAGGAGAAGGGATAGGACTTTTAAATATCAGCAAAAGATTAAATTTAATTTACAATCAAAATAATTTATTGGATATTAAAAAAACAGAAAACAAATTTAGAGTGACCATTTTAATACCAATTCGGACATCCGGAAATGGATAAAAAAATTAAAGCCGTAATAATAGACGATGAAAAATTAGCCCGGGATATAATTGCTAAATATCTTTCCACTAACAATAAGATACAAGTTGTAGGCGAATGTAGCAATGGATTTGAAGGCGCAAAAATAATATCTGAACAAAAACCCGACATAGTATTTCTTGATATTCAAATGCCGAAAATTAATGGTTTTGAGTTGCTTGAGCTAATTGATAATCCACCGTTAGTTATTTTTACAACAGCATTTGATCAATATGCAATTAAGGCGTTTGAGGTGAACGCAATTGATTACTTACTTAAACCGTTCTCCCGGCAACGTTTTGATGAAGCATTACAGAAAGCAATAAATAAATTAAACTCACAAAATATGTCGGTACAAAAACTAAATAGTTTGAATGAGTTATATAAAAAGGAAGAGTTTCTAAACCGGATTGTTGTTAAAGCAAATCATAAAATTCATATAATTCCAACCGATCAAATAAGATACATTGAAGCACAAGATGACTATGTAATGATCTACTCCGAACTTGGAAAATACTTAAAACAAAAAACATTAAAATCTTTGGCTGATCAATTGGACAATAATCAATTCATTCGCATACATCGTTCTTATATAATAAATCTGAACTTTCTAAAACAATTGGAATTGTTTGGAAAAGGCAGTTACAAAGTTATTACAAAAGAGGGTGCAAAATTACCTGTCAGTAAAAGCGGTTATGCTAAATTAAAAGAAGTGTTAAGTTAGATGCAATAAATAACTAACCAAGTTCCTTCGAGGAACTTAGTTAGTATAAATAATTACCAACAACAAAACCTCAATTTCAATACTCACAAATTATTTTCAAAATTGCGTATTTAAAATGCTATTTTTATATTAGAGATAAATTTTGTGGAGAGATTATGAATCTTGATAAAGATATTCGTTCAATTCAGGAAATGCGGGATTTAGTAAAGACCGCAAAAGAAGCTCAATTAGAGTTTAAGCACTATAACCAGCGACAAGTTGATCAAATTGTAAAAGCAATGACAGATGCCGGTATTAGAGAATCCGAACGTCTTGCAAAAATGGCGCAGGAGGAAACCGGGTTCGGCAAATGGGAAGATAAAGTAGTGAAGAATCTATTTGCTACCCGTAATGTTTATGAATCTATTAAAGATCTAAAGACCGTTGGTGTTATTAATATTGAAAAAGGCGGGAAAATAGTTAGAATAGCGGAACCGATGGGTGTTGTTGCTGCTTTAATTCCCTCTACAAATCCAACATCTACTGCAATGTTTAAATCCATTATCTCTCTAAAATGCAGAAATGCAATAGTTGCAAGTCCACACCCGAAAGCCGTTAACTGTACAACCGAAGCTATGAAAGTAGTAGCTGATGCAGCTGAAAAGGCCGGAGCGCCGAAAGGATTGATTCAGTGCATGACAATGCCCACTTTGGAAGGCACACACGAGTTAATGAAGCATAAAGATATTGCTGTTATTTTAGCTACCGGAAGTACTCCAATGGTAAAAGCAGCTTATAGTACGGGCACACCGGCATACGGAGTTGGCTCCGGAAATGTACCGGCTTTTATTGAACGAACGGCAGATTATAAAAAAGCGGTTGCCGATATTTTATACGGCACGTCTTTTGACAACGGGACTTTATGTTCTTCCGAACAATCAATGATTGTTGACCGACCGATTGTAGACAAAGTTAAGCAGGAAGTAATAAAAAACGGCGGTTATTTTGCAAGTGAAGAAGAAAAAAGAAAATTGGAAAATGCCGTTGTTAAAGACGGTAGAATAAATCCAGAAATCGTAGGTAAGTCGGCAGCGTACATTGCAGATTACGCAGGATTTACGGTTCCTGCTGGTACAACCGTTCTGCTTGCTGAATGTACTAAAGTCGGGAAGGAAGAACCATTCTCAATGGAAAAACTTTCGCCTACTCTTGCATTTTACGTAGTTGACGGATGGTTAGAAGGATGCCATAAATGTATAGACCTTCTTAACTTCGGCGGCGTGGGTCACTCAATGGCAATTCATTCAAATGATAAAGAAATAATAATGAAATTTGCCATGGAAAAACCTGCATTCAGAATAATTGTTAATTCTGTTGCTTCGTTGGGAGCTGTAGGATATACAACAGGACTTAATCCCTCCATGACACTTGGAGTTGGAACATGGGGCGGTTCAATTGTCTCCGAAAATGTTACGGCAAAACACTTGATGAACGTTAAAACTCTCGCTTTCGAGATCAATCCTATCAACAAAGGAGAAAGTGTTTCTTCGTTTGACAGCGTTGCGCTTGGTGCAACGGAGTTTTCACGCTCAGGCAGCTACCTTGAGCAGATTGAAGAACGGCTGCGGGCAAGAGCAGGTAATCCGCAGGTTCATTCCGTAAGAACGAACAACACAGGTAATGCGGACTCAAACGAAAGTAAATTTGGTAAAAATATAACTGCCGATGAGATCAACAGAATTATTAAAAATTTTAATTTGTAGTAATAGGATTACTATCTTACCACCAGTTGATTAAAGATTGACACCGCATTGTACATGTTTGCAATTTGCAGAATAAAAAATTGAGTAAGAATAGGATTATGAGTAAGAGTAAAATTAAGATTAAGAGTAAAATTAAGATTAAGACCAGGAGTTAAACCTTCTCTTCCGAAAGAAAACTTTTTTATTCAATTCGCCAAAGAGCTTTTTTATAACTTTTATCATACAAGAATAAGATCAATAATAGAAAAATGATAGGAACACTAGTAGGAATCATTCTTCATATCTTTCAAGCTTAAACTTTTCGCCGAGATAGAGTTTCCTAACTTCCTTATCGTCGGCTAATTCTTGCGCGGCGCCCTCTTTGAATATTGAACCTTCAATCAAAATGTAAGCTCTATCAACAATACTTAAAGTTTCATGTACGTTATGATCGGTAATAAGAATTCCGATTCCTTTATTTTTTAGATTTGCCACTATATTCATTATATCTTCAACGGCAAGAGGATCGATCCCGGCAAAAGGTTCATCAAGTAAAATGAATTTCGGTCTTGTAGCCAGCGCGCGTGCAATTTCCGTTCTTCTTCGCTCACCGCCGCTTAATTGATATCCCATATTTTTTCTAATATTAGTAATTCCCAATTCCTCAAGTAAACTTTCCTGTCTTTCCTTTCTTTCCTTTTTCGTAAGCTTCATCATTTCAAGAACCGCCATTAGATTATCTTCTACACTTAGCTTTCTAAAGACAGAAGCTTCCTGAGGTAAGTAACCAATACCCATTTTAGCTCTTTTGTACATCGGCTCATCCGTTATTTCGGTCTTATCTAAAAATACTTTACCGCCGTCAGGTTTAATCATACCGACAATCATATAAAACGTAGTTGTTTTACCGGCTCCGTTAGGACCCAACAACCCAACAACTTCGCCCTGTTTAACCCCAACAGAAACTTGTTTAACAACTTTACGTTTTTTATAAATCTTTACAAGGTTTTCGCTTTTTAACATAATAGTTTACCTAAATAACTTGAATTACATTTTAAAATACTTTAGAAAATAATTCCTACTCGGTCTGTTTTTATAAAGGATAAAGTTAGGAAGAGTAAAACTCTTCTCTTTCCCTTTTACTAATCCTTCGGGATGATATTCGCTTGCCGGAGATCCGTAAAGTTTTACATTCTCCACTTTATTTTTATTAAAATAAATCTTTGCTCTCTCAGCACTGGATTTTAGCAATCCGTTCGGCTCATCATCTTCAAACATGTAGTAAATACTTAAAACATTGCCTGCAACTTCTGTTCTCTGCAGTTTACTATCATCAAAAAACAACTTAATTGTATCGCCTGAAATTTGATTATATCTAAATTTATATTTCGGCATTGTAGAAACAATCAAACAGTTATGAAAAATATTTATCAATTTAATTTGACTATCTTTTAAGTAAATATCAATTGAATCACCTGTAACCTGGGAATTATCCGCCCACAGGATAGGCTGTTTATCTTCTTCCGAAGTTTTATAAATTTTTATATGCTCGTCTTTTTTAAAATAATTTGTATGATTATTTAACGAGGAAAAATCGCCGCGTAATATTTTTACGGAATCGGATGCAAATAAAGCTTTTGAACTGTCCTTATGGGCTTCCATCATTTTCGATAGTATCATTAACGTATCAACTTTACCGTCCTTGGCTGTATCAATTTGGATTAATGCAGGAGAACCGAAAATTTTTGTATCCTTTAGTTTTCCGTAATCTTCCAACCTCGCACCGAATAATTGAATATTGTTTTCCGTGCTTACTAATTTCACATTACCAAACGCAAACGTATTTTTATTATCACGGAAATGAATAAGACTATCGGCATAAATAATTGTAGTTGAATCTTGAACTTTAACATTACCGACCGCGACCGCTTTCTCCTCTTTTTCGAAATAAGTTAAGCTATCTGAATAAACTCTCGTTGTATCTTCCGTTAACAAAACATTACCGAAAAAAAATGCTTTCTTAGCCGGGATATAATAATATCCCCTATCGGCAAGTAAATCCATGTTCCCGTTAGTTAAATGAATTGTAGTATCGGAATAAGTTTTTTCGGAATCTCCGAAATAATATCCTTTTGCGGATTTAACAACAATACTATCCTGTGTTACAATTACGTTGCCAATCAGTTCCACTTCATTTTTAGAGAGGTGTTGAATGGCTTTATTGCAAGTGATACGCACATTTTTTTGAGTAATAACAACGTTTCCGAATACTTCTCTAATTGTTTCCCCGTTAACTACTTTTCCTCTAAGAC
>BDSW01000028.1 GCA_002898175.1 bacterium BMS3Abin04 | reverse complement strand
AATTAAAAATTATAGACTTAACGGCGAAGTTAGGTTTGAAGGGGAACAAAATGACGAGAGGAAATGGGATTTTTACATAAAAGCGGATATATTTGTTTTTTTTAGCTTTTATCCTCTTGAAGCTCAGCCTTTAGTTCTTCTTGAAGCTATGATGTTTTCGTTACCGATTATAGCAACAGACTGGCGGGGAATACCGGAAATAATTGAAGAAGGCAAAAATGGTTTTCTTGTTCCGGTAAATGACCCGGATACAACTGCAGAAAAAATCGAGTTGCTTCTTAAAGATTCCTCACTTAGAGAAATAATGGGAAAAAAGGGAAGGGAAATATTTCTAGAAAAGTTTACACTTAAAAAACACCTCAATAAAATCGAAAAAGTATTTAAGGAAATTATTACAATTGATGAATAAAATCTCAATTCTCGGTTCAGATATTAACGTTATTAACTTATATAGAAAAGTATATGAGCAGCTATTATCTTTTTTAGAGAGAAATGATAAACCGGGTTACGTTACCGTAAATAATGTTCATACGATTGTGACTGCCGTTCGAGATAAAAAATATAGACAAATTATTAATGATTCTTTTCTTTCTTTACCTGACGGCAAGCCTCTTTCGGTTGTAGCAAAACTAAAAGGCGAGAAAAATATAGTGAGAATTTTCGGTCCTACATTTTTTGAAAAAACCATAGAGTGGGGACAAAAAAACGGGATCAAGCATTTCCTTTTCGGGAGCACGGAACGTATACAACAGAGAATGATAGAGAATATTAAATTAAAATATCCAAACTCCAAAATAGCCGGCAATTTAGCTCCGCCATTTAGAAATTTTACTGATGCTGAAAATGAAGAATTCATAGAGAAAATTAATATTTCTAATGCCGATCTTATTTGGATATCACTTGGTGCACCTAAGCAGGAAAAATGGATGTATAACAATTATTCAAAATTAAAGCACGGAGTAATGGTAGGAATAGGAGCCGGGTTTAATTATTTGGCTGGTGATCTTAAACATGCTCCTGCTTGGATGAAGAAATATTCTCTCGAATGGCTTTATCGTTTCTTCCAAGAACCTAATAGGTTGTGGAAAAGATATTTGTTAACAAATACACTTTTTATATATTATGTAATACTTGATTTTTTCAAAATAAAGAGATTTAATTAAAAATTGGATTTCCAGAGAAGAACCTATAATTTAATTAGAGTATTTACGGATTTAGTGATACTGAACATTGTTTACGCTATTAACATAGTCGCTTTCAATGAAGATAATACTTTATATTCCAATCAGCTTTATTTTATTCTATTTATTACGTTTACTTTAATTTGGCTTATTTCAGCAAAAGAAACCAAATTATACGATGAATTTCATACGAGAAGTAAAAAGTTTGAAACTTTTGCTTTGTTTAATCAAGCCCTAATACAGTTAATAAGTGTAACAACTCTCTTTTATCTATTAAATATACAATCTATTTCAAAATTATTTGTTCTGAGCTACCCGGTTGCTCTCTTTGTATTCACATGGTTGGAGAAATTTATATTTAGAGCATCTTTGGAAAAATTAAGAGTTAAAGGAAGAAATTTAAGAAGTATTTTAATTATTGGCGGAAATGAAGTGAGCTTGAAATTATATAATCAAATATTAAATAACCCTCAACTTGGATATCGAGTTAAAGGATTTCTTGATGAAAAATCGATCCCTTCATTAAACGGGCAATACCTTGGAAGCTTAAGTGAATTGGGAAAAATTCTGTCAAATTCAAATATAGATAATGTACTGATTAGTGTTAATCAATTCTCAAATTCTAAAGTTGACGAAATTATTAAGACTTGCGAACAGCATACAACACGCATTAGGTTAATTCATGGTTTCAAAAAGTATGCAGCGAATAATCCTAACCTCTCAATTTTTGATAAATTTGATATTTCTTCAATTCATCAAGACCGACTACATTCGAGCCACTGGAGATTTATAAAAAGATCATTCGATATATTCTTTTCGTTAACCGTTATCTTATTTGTTTTTCCAATTCTTTGGTCGGTTATTGCTATATTAATTAAGCTATCTTCGAAAGGACCGATTCTTTTTAAACAAGAAAGATGGGGAAGGGATAATACAAAATTTTTAACTCTCAAATTCCGAACTATGAAAAACGGTAGTGATGACAAGGAATTTATACAAGCTTCAAAAAACGATCCGAGGATAACAAAAATCGGTAGTATGCTGAGGAGAAGCAACTTAGATGAACTTCCGCAATTCCTTAACGTTTTAAAAGGGGATATGTCGGTAGTAGGACCAAGACCTCATCCAACCCAATTAAATCTTCTAGCGAAAGATAAAGTGCATTTCTATATGCTTAGGCATCTTGTTAAACCCGGTATTACCGGCTGGGCTCAAGTAAACGGTTTTAGAGGTGAGACAAAGGATGTTAGAGAAATGCAGAAGAGGATTGAATATGATCTGTGGTATATTGAAAATTGGTCGTTCTTGGTTGATATTAAAATAATTCTAAAAACGATTTATAAGATGATTACCGGAGATCCCAAAGCCTATTGACGGATTAGTAGTACAAAAAAATTATAATGATTGAAACAAAATATAAGATATAGTCTGAAAATTATGACAGTAAAAAGGACTTTACCAAAACCAATTATATTAGTTCAAGTTGCTATATTTTTAATAATAATTTCTGATAACTTAGTATTAAAAGCTCAAGTAGTTAATGAGCCGATAAATAGTAGTGTATACAACTATCTAAATAAAATTAGTAATAAAGGAATAATTGATTTTGATGATTTAATAATTCCCGTATCCCGGAAATATATTGCCGGCAAATTACTGGAAATTAAAAATAATCTAAATAATTTAACGGGACTTGAAAAAGATGAATTAAAATTTTATTTAAAAGATTACTATTTTGAAATTAATCCTAATCAAAAAAGAAAAGAGGAATTTCAATTTTTTAAGAAGGATGCCGGTGACCGTTTCCGGTTTTTAAGTTATTCAAGTAATCGGTTTCGGCTGAATTTAGATCCCATTATCGGCTTTAAGTTAGGTCTAAATGATAACAAATTTGTAATACACAGGTGGAGCGGAGTATATTTTTACGGTTATTTAACGGATAGAATCGGGTTTAAATTCAGCTTTAGGGATAATGCGGAAAGCGGTCTTAGCATTGATAGAACGAAGAATTTTACACCTGAGACCGGTGTTATAATTAATAACAGTTCAACTAACAGTATTGAATATAGTGAATTCAGAACAAATATAGGAACTGATTGGAGTTGGGGTAGTTTCTCGCTGGGTAAGGATTTCCTGGAGTGGGGATATGGTGAAAGCGGGAAAATAGTCCTTTCGAATAAAGCCCCCTCATTCCCGTATTTAAGACTGGATTTAACTCTTACGCCGTGGTTAAAATTTAACTATTTTCTTATTAAACTTTCCTCTGATGTTGTTGATTCAATTGTAACCTATAAAAGTAAAATTTCGGATCCTTCGTTTGATAGAAGAATTACCAGAGAAAAATATATGGCATCGCATACAATAAAATTGAAATTAGCAAAATCACTTGATGTTGCCCTTGGAGAATCTATAATTTTTAGCGATCGATTTGAATGGTCATATCTTTTCCCCATAATGTTTTTTAAAGCTGCGGATCATTACTTAAGTCGCTATGATAATAGTATGGGAGATAATTCACAATTTTTTCTTTCCGTCAGTTCAAGGAATTGGATTAAAAATACGCATATTTGGGGAACACTTTTTATTGATGAAATAACTTTGGAAGGACTTTTCAGTAATGAAAAACGGAGAAATCAGCTGGGATTTACTCTCGGAAATTCGGTAACTGATTTCCCTATTCCAAACATGACAGTTGATCTTGAATATACTAGAATTCTACCTTTTGTTTATGATAATTTCATTCAAACACAGACTTATGAAAACCATTCTTATTTAATGGGGCATTGGATTGGAAATAATGCGGATATGATTTACGGTTCAATAAAATATTGGTTTTTACGGGGATTGCAAACCAAAATTTGGGCGTATTATATTCGAAAAGGGGAAGCAGGTACCCCTTTGGAGCAATATTCGAACCCGCAGCCTTCATTCCTGTTCGGTTCTAATAAATATTATAATAAAATAGGCTTTGAATTAAAATACGAAATTATGCATAATTTTTTTGTTAATGCAGAATATGAATATTCTTCGACAAAAGAATCTGGAAATAAAGATGAAATAGATCACAAAAACAACATTTATGTTTCTTTTTATTATGGTATATAAAATATTAAATTAATAGAAAATCGAGGATAATTTGAAAAAAGTAATATCTGTAGTGGGAGCACGACCAAATTTTATGAAAATTGCTCCTATCCATCGTGCATTTCAAAAATATAAGAATCATGTAAAGCATTTAATTTGCCATACCGGGCAACATTACGATGAGAAAATGTCTAAAGTATTTTTTGACGATTTAGAATTGCCGAAACCGGATTTTTATTTGGGAATCGGCAGCGGAAGTCATGCGGAACAAACAGCTAAGGTAATGATAGAGTTTGAAAAAATTTTAATTCAAGAAAAACCGGATTTAGTTTTAGTTGTGGGTGATGTGAATTCCACTATAGCTTGCAGCTTAACGGCTGCAAAGTTACATATTAAAATTGTTCATGTAGAAGCAGGCTTAAGAAGTTTTGATAAAATGATGCCTGAAGAAATAAATAGAGTTTTAACGGATAGTATTTCCGATTATTTGTTTGTTACCGAAAAAAGCGGAATGGAAAATTTGATGCATGAAGGTGTTCCTGACTCCAAAGTATTTTTTGTTGGGAATGTAATGATTGATAGTTTAGCATACTATTTGAACAAAACTAATGGCGCAATGCTTTCCAAATTTGGTTTAGAACCGGGTAAATATGTTTTAGTTACTTTGCATCGTCCGAGTAATGTTGATTCTAAAGAGCAATTAACAAAACTTATCAATATGCTTAACAGGGTTTCGGAAAAGCGAAAAGTACTTTTCCCGATTCATCCGCGAACTCTTAAAAACTTAAAAGAATACAATTTGTTAGATGAAGATAATAAAAATTTAATATTAACCGATCCGATAGGATATATTGATTTCCTCTCGTTAACTAAAAATGCTGAACTTATATTAACTGATAGCGGTGGAATTCAAGAAGAATCTACTTATCTCGGAGTTCAGTGTATTACTCTTAGAACTTCTACGGAAAGACCCGTTACGGTTGAAATAGGAACAAATCAGCTGCTGGGAACAGATTTGAATAAAGCCGAATTGGCAGCTAATTTAGTTCTGGAAGGAAATAAAAAACAAGGTCGTATTCCGGATTTGTGGGATGGAAAAGCTGCAGAACGTATAACGGAAATTTTAGTTGATGAATTAATAAACAATTAATTCTTATTAAATTTGATTGTTTAAAATAAATTAAATATTAAATGATAAGACTCGTGAGATTTGTTTAGTCTAATTTATTGAGGTCATTTATGTTTGTATTGGCAAATAATTTGGAAGAAATCAAACCAAAATCCTTAGAAGAAAACCATATTGATATCTTTACTGCTCAGACTTTGGATGACGCCTTAATATTTAAATCCGAGTGGGAGCAGCTTATTCAAAACAGTAAAAGGAAAAATATTTATGCCGATCCGGATTTCTTTTTCCATGTTTTTGAATCTCGCCATAAGAATACAAATCCGCATATAGTTTTATTTAAAAAAGGGAATAAGCCTATTGCTCTTTTAGTTGGAGTCGGATTAAAATATAACGTTCCTTGCTGGCTTGGATACTTAAATATTAAAACACCTGCATTAAGATGTTTGGATATTGAAAATGGCGGTTTAATAACAGACGGAAGTAAAGAAGCCCATGATATATTATCGGAATATCTGGATTCTTTACTTAAGAATAAACAAATTGATTTGTTGTTGGTAGATCATCTTTCTTCTCTTGATCCGTTGTGGGAGACAGTTGCAAACGGATTGAACTCAGGTAATAGGACGATTTATAGAAAAGGAATTGAATGGATTGATCAGCTAAGAGATATTGATACCGGGGAAGTAATTGATAAACATAAACATAGAACTCGTGTTAATTTCCGTAGAAAAGACAAGAAGCTACTCAAATTTTTTAATGAAGAAGTTCAACTTAAAGAATTTTCTTCTGTTAACGATGCAAAGGTATTTTTAACTAAAGCTGCATTTATTGGTAAAAAGAGTTACCAACATACAATTGGTGTGGATGTTAAAAATGATTTACAATGGCAACAGTTATTGGAATCGTTCTCTAAAGGTAACTATTTTAGGGGTTATATTTTGTGTGCTCAAAATAACCCAATAGCATATGCATTTGGTTTAGCTTATAAAGATATATTTTATCTTTATGCTACAGCCTATGATCCGCAATATCGCAAAATAGGACCGGGGGGATATTTAATTCGCCGTTTAATTGAAAGAATGACAAAAAATAATTTTAATTATTTTCATTTCGGGTATGGCGATGCGGACTTTAAACGGTTACACGGTACTGATTCTCATGAAGAAGCTACTTTTCGGATTTACGGTAAAACAAAAAGGGCTAAATATTCTAAGTTTGTTGATCTGGTTACAACTTCCACTACGGAAGAATTCTCAAAATTAATGGATGATTTTGGTTTACTTAACAAGGTTAAGAAATTGTGGAGAATACATATGGAAAGCAAAAATAATTAATAGGTGATTAATGTACGTTGTATCAGGTCTTGAACAAGATAAAAAAAATAATATAAAAGATTTTAATATTATACAGATTAATAAGCTTGAAGAAATAAATAAAATTAAGTCTGATTGGCTTTCGTTAATTGAAAAATCCGGTGAAAGAAATATGTATGTTGATCCGGATTTTTTTAAACATTTGTTTCACAGCAGAGCCGGTGAAGCAGTTCCAAATATTGTTTTATTTAAGGACGGGGAAATACCGGTTGCAATGCTAATCGGTTGGATCAAAAAGTTAAGAATTCCTCTGAAATTAGGTTATTTTAAATTGCATACTCCGTTCTTAAACTGTTTTGAAATTGAAATAGGCGGATTGCTTACGAATGGGGAGGAAAAATCTAAGATCGTAATAGATAATTATTTAAGCGGCTTACTTAAAAAAAAGGATATTGAGCTTTTACTTATTGATCATTTGTATTCTTCAAATAAATTATGGGAAGAAATAATAAACGGGTTATCAATTAAAAGAAACCCTGTATACAAACTTGGAATTACATGGTATGCAGAAATTAAAAATCATGAAACCGGCGAAAAGATAAAATTATTCAGTTCAAAAACAGCTTCAAAATTTCGTAGGAAAGCCAGACGGTTAAAAGAATACTTCAATCAAGAACTGGATATTGTTACCTTAGATAAACCCGGACAAATTGCCCGGTTTTTAATAAATGCCGATATGATCGGTAAGAAAAGTTATCAATATGCACTAAATGTTGGGGTAAAGAACAATGACTTCTGGAAGGAAATGCTTTCTGCTTTTGCAGAGCTTGGATATTTTAAAGGTTATTTACTAATGAATAATGAGAAGCCTCTGGCATACATTCTGGGAGTACAATACAAAAATATATTTTATCAATATGCAACAGCTTATAATGATGAATATAAAAGATATTCTCTTGGGGAATATCTTAGACTTAAAGTACTTGAACAATTGGACAACCAAGAAATATATTATGTCGATTACGGTTATGGTGATGCAGCATATAAAAGAATGTTTGGTACGGATTCGCTTAAGGAGGCAACATTTAGGATTTATGGATTTAGTTTTAATGCCAGATTATCCAAATTTCTTGACAAACTTACAACAGCTTTGACTGAGAATATTCTAAGCATTCTTGAAAAAGCCGGAATTGTTGATAAAATCAAAAAGCTTTGGAGAAGGAGACTTATATCGGATAGGTAAGAGTTAGTTTAGATAAAATTGACAATAAAAAAGCCTAATTTCTAATTGAAGTTAGGCTTTTTTTCAGAACAAGGAGCAAATTATATTACTTTAACGAATTATTCTTTTTCTTTAACTATTACGTTTATGTAACAATCGTGTGTAGAAAACTTGAAGTGATTTCCATCTCTTAAAATTAATGTCCCGGGCTTTTCAAAATTATTCTTACAATAATCCGGACTTGCGAAAACAACTTCATATTCAGTTTCATCTAAAATGAATTTAGGATATTGAAACGGGGGGAAAATAAATGACTTAATCCAATTGACTAAAGATCTTGTATCCTTATTCCACTTTATTTTATTTTCCTTGAAGTTTAATGTTCCCATTGAATGGTAAAGAGCTTGAGTGTTATCCTGGGGAATCCTATTATTTTCAAGAGTAAGAATTGAATCGATATTTTCCTTAAATAGTTCGATACTATATTGAGTACTTAAATCATATAATTCACGTGCATTGTTTAAGTGGGAAATGTTAAACATTTTTTGAGCAATTATATCGCCGGTATCTACTCCTGGATCCATATAGTGTAAAGATACTCCGTATGTGTTTTCTCCATTCATCATTGCTAAGGCAATCGGTGAAACACCTCTGTACCGCGGAAGAGGGGAAAAGTGTAAATTAATTGCTCCGTATTTAGCGGTATCAATTACACTTTGATTAATAATTTGATCATATTGGATTGAGAATATAAAATCAAGATTTAAGCTTTTCAGATATTCAATTGAATCTAGGCTTTTTATTTTTTTAAATGACTTAATAGGTAAATTATTTTTAACGGCAAAATTTTCCAAGGATAATTGCCAAGAATCTTTCCCATCGTCTGAATTATTTGGAGAAATCAATACAATATTTGCATTTTTGTTATTTACCAATATTTCAGCACACTTTACTGCAGATGTGTTTTTACCAATTATTGCAACGTTTTTCATAATAAAATTGAACGATTATTTTAAAACTAAATTTTATATTCAAATAAGAATAATAAATTAAATTATGTTGTGATTAGAATCATTCAAATTATTTTAATAATTGTGTATGATAAATCAAGAAAATTCTAGATAGTTCGAAAATTATCTTTATAATTTTTATTTTGATTTCAATTTTTCACCTAGTAAGACTAACCCTTTACTCATTGTATTTGTAACAGCTCCAAATTCTCCGTAAGAGGTTAGTATGGTTCCGCCTAATCCCGCTTTGAATCTTGTTACGCCTGGAGCTCCTTCCGGATCAATTCCGCCTAAATCGTAATATTTACATCCGGATTCCTTCAACCAGCTGAGCATGTACCATTGTAATTGATAAGAAGCTCCCAGCTCTCTACCTTTACGGGCTGATGCCCCGAGCAAGTATATTCCGATTTCTCCAATATTAGTCCCGACCAATGCTGCAATGGGTTCGTCTTCATGATAGGCAAGGAAAACATCCATTTTTAACGAATCCGGTAAGCTTTGCTGCATTTTCTTGAATGATTCAACGTTTATATGTTCTACAAACTGTTTCGTTTGATGCATTTCCTTGTATAATTTCAGAAACTCATCAAAATATTTTGCATCCTTTCCCCTGGTAATTGTGAGTTCATTTTTACAGGATTTATTGAGCTCATATCTCCATTTTTTCCTAAAATTTTTCTTTAGTTCTTTTAGAGAAGGAGATAAATCCAGATAAATAGTTTGGTATGGATTATCATATTCTTTAAGATTAAATCCGATGCCTGTTAAAACAGGTATTAAGTTATTATCCTTCTCTTTAAAAATATTAGGGAATATATTTAGATGAAGCTTCCTTTTCGTAACGTACTCATTCCAAAGCGCTGTTAATACTAAAGTTAAATTATCCAAATTTATTGCTGAGTCTTTAAGTTTCCATAAAGGTCCCCAACGGATGTATGCTGTTCCTCTCTTTAATATTGGTAATATAAAAATGCGTACTAATGCAATTCCTAAAATTTTATTATCCTTTGAAATAACAAAGTGTTCAATGTTTTTACCGTAATTTGAATTCTCGGCAAATTCCGTAGTTTGATAAATATTAGCATCATCAAACTTATTTAATAATTTAACCCACTCATCAGAAGGACGTTTGAAAGTTTCTATTTTATAGTTAGTTATCATAAATTTAAAAATTTATATTAATTTTAACGCTCTTTTAAATCTTGAAGCATTTCCCAGCCAGCGGAAATATCCTAGAAGCCGTAACTTAAATTCAAGTGTACTTTCTGAAGGGCTGGTCTGAAATCTTCCAAATAAATACTCTTTTGAATAATCCTTATTTACATAAGGTTCAATTGTAAACAATTTTTTATATCCGGATTTCAATGCTGTTTGAATAGCTTCTTCACTAATACTTCCGTTGGGAAAGCTAAATAAAGTAATTTCAGTGTTTAGCAAATCTTCTAATGTTTTTTTTGATTCAACTATTTCGTACTCTAATTTGTTTGTGTCGGCAAGACATAATTTTGCATGAGAGACAGTATGAGAACCGATTGCAACTAATTCTGAAGGTAAACTTCTCATTTCATTAATAGTCATAATGTCTTCGTACTTATCCTGTGTAACCGGGTTATATTCCCATTTGGGTTTTTCGCCAAAATTTTTAGTCGTAAAAAATATGGTAAACGGAATATTTCTTTTTTCTAATTCAGGTAATGCTATTGTTAAGTTATTCTTAAACCCGTCGTCAAAAGTAACGGCGCTGTAAACTTTATTTGGTTTTAACTCGGTATCACTTCTTAAATCAATTGGAATAGTTAGGTTTTTGAGCGAATCCATTTGTTTGGCAAAATTTTCTCTTTCCTCCGGTAGTACGGAATGATAGTATAGAATAACTAATATTCCGGGTGAATCTTTTCCCAATAAAGAAGTAAAACCTAATTTTATTTTTTCTTTAATAAAAAATAAAATAGCAAGGAAAAGTTTTATATATCTTGCCATGTTCATTTCAATAAACCTTAAAAAACTTTAACCTTCCTAGTTGTTCTTTCTTAAGATATTCCATAAACTCAGGTGAAACAGCTCTTTCTTCATGTTTAATTGCCGCAACCGTAAATCCGCATAACCTGGCAAAAGTACTAAATATATATGGCCTGACATAAAATCTTCTAAAGCATTTTACTATTTCAAACAATGGATGACTGCCTAAAGTATAATCCATTTTTCCTTGACGATAAAGAGGTCCCAGGGCGCTGCCTTCAGCTGCATTAGTCCTTCGATGATGACAAACTTTTAATTCGGGAAATGATTGTGCTTCCCATCCTTTAATTCTTGCTTTTGTTTCTGCTACCCAATCGTGTCCGCCGTATTTAATTGGTTGATATCCGCCTATTTCTTCAAAGCATTGTTTCCTAAAGAGTTGTACGGCATTTGCAATAGACCATGTTCTGTTTACGCTGCGATTTTTGAAAACTCCGCGGTCTTTTTCATAAATAAATCCGCCTGCTAATCCAAGTTTACCGTTTTCTTCAAATTTCTTTAAAATCTTTTCCATATAATCCGGATCATAAGATATATCCGCATCTAAATTTCCAATGAAGTCAAAGTCTAAGTTTTTGACAAGTTCATATCCTTTGTTAAAAGCTCTTGCCTGCGCACCGAAATTACGTTCTTTTCTTGGCGGTAAACCTAACAATTGGATAAAGGGATATTTACCGGTATAGCTTTTAACTATATCATTCGTTTTATCCGTTGATCCATCGCTAACAATAATCCATTTTAGCGGGGCAACTGTTTGACTAACGATAGATTTAATGGTTGTTTCTATATATTTCTCTTCGTCTTTAGCCGGTGTAATTAGGATGTATCGATTTTTCATCGACTAATTCTCCTGTTAATTTCAAATTTTCATTTTCATCTTCTATAGTTGATCCGGTAAAATCTTTATCAAATTTATAAATATTGCCACCTATGACCCATGCTATCCAAAACATTATATCTGTAAGTGATTGATATCCCGTAAGAGCGGTTTCTGTGAGATTTGTAATCATCAACATGATCATTATCAATGCTACAGTCCCTTTTTCAATAGTGAGGTTGGAGCGTAACGACTTATATATTGGTATAGTTAAGAGAGTTAGCCACAATAACAGTCCAACCAATCCGCCTCCGGCTGCAATTGAAATGTAACCGCTATGCAACGGTTGCTGTGCCGTGGCAATAAAAAACAAATCGGATATGTCGTATTCTTTTTGATCATCAAATATTTTTGCTTCAACTCGGTATCCGTAACCGATTAAAGGACTTTTTTCAATTATTTTTATTGCACCTTTCCAAATCAAATCTCTTTCAGTTAAAAAGAATATCCCTTTACTTTTATCTCGTCTCATGCTAGCCGGAGCCGATGTTGCAATACCAATAAAGAAAATAGATACTAAGACAGATGCTACAATTAGTTCCTTAAACTTTTTACTTATTATTAACCAAAGGATAAAACCAAACATTGAAGTTCCTAATGTTGTCCTGGAACCGGAAGCTACATGGAATAAAAATGTTATAATAAGAAGTAGTCCTATTAGTCCTTTCCCTTTCCAACCCACCTTAGTGAATTTCCAAATTAAGATGGGGTAGGAGATCATGCAGAATGCACCTAAAACTGCAGGATGATCCCATATACCCAGTAATCTACTCGGCTCTTTCCACCACCAAGCTCTTGACGGTTCAAATACTACAAAAAATAATGTTAACAAACTTAGAATAAGGACATAGTAGAAAAGTAAGTTGAACAGTTGCTCAAATTTCTTTTTATTATCAAGCCAGGTATGCAGACCTAATAAAAATCCGGAAGTAGCTAAAAATAGAAATGCCCTTATTGTAGTATAACGTCTATCAACGGAATAGGAAATTGAAATAAGGGCAAATAATAGAAAAATACCTAAAACAATAAAGTGAACTGGTAATTTATCTTTATGTTGATTCCAATGTGTGATAAAATAAAAAATTCCAACTAATCCAAGCGATAAAAGAATTCCTGCTCGTAAGTAACCTTGTAAACCTGTTGCTACTTCAACATTAATCCATTCTTCTTTATTTGTGTACATAAGCGCTGAAAATAAAGGTGTTATGATAAAAAAACCGATCGCAATGATGAAGCGTTTGTAAAATATATACATCAATGCAATTCCCAAAGCGCTTGCCGCTATTAACTGAAACCATATATATAGGTCTTTTGGCAATTAAACTAACCCTATTGATTTTCTAAAACTTAATGGTAAACCGGTTTTACTCAAATACTCGTTCAGAAAAGTTTTTTCTTCACTATCGAAAAATTTCCCTGTAAGTAAATAAAATACAATCACTGCAAATAATAACATTGGTACCGGATAAAAAATAAATGCCGGCGTATTTCTTAATATAAATACCGTGCTGAGTAAAAGTACAAAGATTGTGCCACCGATTAAAAATCGTTTCAATTCAAACTTAACCGGGAAAACCTTCATACCGAATGCCAATAAAATTAAAGCTGTTCCTGTCATTATTATATTGTACGTTAAGATAATGCCGTAAATTCCCCACATTTTTATAAAAAAGTAGTTCAGGAAAAGGCTGACTAACGTTACGGACGCAATTGTAATTCCGGTTATATGAGTTTTATTATTAATATGAAGTAAAGATTGAGCAACGTATTGGAGTCCCATAAAGCCCATACCTGGAAGAATTAAGAATAAAAGCAGATAAGAGTCTGTATAAGAATTTGAAAATATGATTGCCGTTAAATCTCTAAAAAGATATACAATTCCAAAACTTACAATTGCATATACTATCAGTAAATATGATAATAAACTGGCGATGGTTTTCTTAATTTCAGGGTCGTCTTTATGAGCAAAAACAAAAGGTTCGTACGCCATTTGGAACGGACCGATGACGCTCATATTTGCAATTTGAGCTATTTTAAATGCAAGAGCATAAACAGCAACTGCCTCGAGTCCGCGAAAATATGTTAATAAGTAAACTGCTGTAGTGTTTGTAATTAAATCACCCGACATAGCAAAAACCAAGGGAGCGCCGAATTTGAATAATTTTTGTACGGTTGATTTAGAAACAGCAATACCATGTTTGGAAAAAATAATAATAGAAGCTGCTATCCAAACTAAAGAGTAAGTTATAACTTGTGCGAATAATGCTCCTTCCAAGTTCATTTTTAGTAAGATTAAGAATACAATGTTGCTTAATACGAGGATAAGTGCAGCGGCAATACTGAATACAATATATTTTAATCCCTCGTTTCGTGCCCTGTAATATGCCATTATATTTATTGAAAGTGTCTGGAAAACAGCTGCCAGGGAAGTAAGAAATATCAATAAAGTTATATCTCCTTGCGGTACCATTAGTCTAAAAATAGGAACCAGGATGGTTAAAGAAGCCAATATGAGCAATATGCCGCTTAATAAATTAATTGCCAGTGCACTTCCTAAAAGTTTTTTTAATTTATTCGTTTTTTCGTATTCACTTAAGAATCTAACAATTCCGCTTCTTATTCCAACATCAACGATAGTAATCATTATTTGAATGGTTAACAATAAAGTTTGAAATAAACCAAAATCACTCTTTGTTAAATAATGGGTATATAACGGGAGCATAAGAAACGCAGTAAACCGGAGCACAGTTGAACCTATCGTGTAAATTATTGCATTCTGTCCAAATAATCTTAAATTCATATTCTTACGTGATTGCCTTGCGCTTTAATTTCAAAGTTCATTAACATACATTTTTAATTAAATACTGATATTGAGTTTAGTCATTGATTGAAAAAATAGTTGGGTTATGCTTATCTTCTTTGTTGCTCGTTTTTTTTGATTTTCCCTCAATTTTATTATTTTTTTTCATAACATTTGAATGAGCAAAAAGTATCCAACCATAGTGATAAGACCATGTTTCGTATAGAGTCCTTAAAGAATTTTTTTTGGGTAGTTTTTCTTTTCCTAATAAAGAAAAAATTATATTGCTTATTCTATTGACTTTTAAAGGGGAAATCCTTCTATAGATCATTCTATTCTCTAAATCGAACATTGTTTTATTCATGGAATTATCACCATCCATCCAGCGTGCTCCCTTCAATATTTCTTCCGAAAAATTACGATTTATAGCTTTCCCAAGCATACTTAACGCTAATTTTGCCATAGAATCCTGGTGCACGGAATAGACCGGGTATTTACTTAAAATTTTACCTGTTAATGAGTCATAGTGCCACCACCATTGTCCTTGTTCCCCCTGGTGTTTTACAATAGTTTCCCCGCATTCTTTTGCAACCATCAATGCTTCTTCATTTTGAAAAGATTTTGAATACATAGTAAATGCATAAATAGGATATATTTGATCGGCAAATGACCCTACCCTGCTTCGGGAAAATGTTTTCAGTCCCCTTATAGTTGAATGAGAAAATATACCATGTCCGCCATAGTTATTCCTTAATATTTTATAAACTTCATGAGGCAGTTTGTTTATAACCGAAGTGAAACTACTATTAAACGTAGATGCAGAGATTAGACCAATTAAAAGCCAAGCCAGTTCATTTGTAAAACCTTTTTGGGCATCGGGGTAATCCGTAAGTATAGACGCAAAATTAATTTTAGGTAATATTTTAGTTATTTTTTCCGGAGCGATTCTAGAACAGTTCCAAAGCAAAAGTCCTATATCTCCAATGCTTTTTATTTTCTGTATATTTTCAATATGGTAATCTAATATTTCATTAAGTTCAAAGTCTATTGTCAAACCGTATTGTAAAGCTTTGTGAAGCCCTAGTAAATTTATCAAAGTGTACCGGATAGATTCTCCCGTATAAACAATCTTTCCGTCAATTAGTTTTTTCTTTTCATAAAATACTTTTTTCTCTGGAATATACATCTCATTCAATGCATCTAAAGACAATTGAACAAGTGTTCTTACATTATTAGAAAAACTGTTTCCCAACGCATCTACTGATTTAGAAAGAGCCGTATTGTTCATTATATTTCCCGGATTTAATAGCATTGATTTTATAAATAATTTGATTTAGTTCTTGAATGATATTTGAAAGTGTTAAAGTTTCCTTATATTCAAAATTTTCCGGTCTGTTCCATTTTTTAACTTTAATCACTTTATGAATTTCATTAACAGTAGTGATGATTTTTAATCTATTTTCTTTTGCCAAGTATCGGTCAACAGCTCCAATTTTTCCTTGAAAGATCGTATAAACAGGAATTCCAAGAGCAGCAGCTTCACGGTTCATCGTTCCGCCTCCGCTTATTACAAGATCGGAGTGCCACATTAAGTTTAAAGCATTTACAACATGGTCGGGTATTATTATTTTATTTTCTTGAATTTTGCGCAACCATTTACCACGTATAATTTTTTTCTGATGTTCATCACGTGGAAGCATTACCATTAAAACATCAGGTATTTTAGAAAAGTAATTGACGGTTTCCTCAAAAAGTATATCACTCTTTGGGTTATGATAATGTGCGTCACTTGCCGGCGGACGGAGAACGCAAATTATTTTACTTGTATCTAAACCCAATTTTTCAGTGATTGAAGGATCTGGAACAAATGTAGGTACATAAATATCTTCTTTAATACCTTTATATGTTTTCACTTCGCAATGGAATGATTTTAATTCTTTTATATCAACCACATCAGGTACGTAAACTGTATGAGGTTTTACAAAAGAAAGAGATTGAACATATTCATAATCAAGGAATACAATATTAGGAATTCTCAAAAAATAAGATAATAATATTTGAGTCCTGGAAATATGAGATAATGCTACTATCGGTCTTTGCTTCAAAACCAAAGGCAGCAGTCTTATTGCTCTTGAAACGATACCGAAGGCTTTTAATAGCTTATTTTTGCCATAGTGTTTGCCTACAGCATAGTAGTTCAAGTTATAGTATTCGGCTAGTTCAAAGGTTTGGGATTGACCACGGGCAGTAACCAAAATGTGATATCCTTCATTTTCTAATCTCTTAATAATCGGGACGAAGAAGGGAACATGGGGTGAATTTTCTAAGTCAATCCAAATTGAAATTTTGTCCTTGGTCCTAATATTGTTTCGGGGTTCCATAAGTTTCCTAGTGTTATATAAACTTAAATTTGATTTTTACTTATTAACGGATGATATTTTTTCCATTTATATAAAATAACCGAGTCGTTCTCATAAACCTTTTCTGTTTTACCCGACTTTAATCTCTTAGCCGGGTTATAAATATTTAATTTGAAACCTTCGATCGGCAGTTTAGAAACTAATTTTCTTAATTTTGGCTTCTTGCTGCAAACAACAATTAACGAATCCTCCCCGGTAGCAAGAAAATCACTATCACTTGGATAAGATCTGTCGAAATAATCATCCGATAATATCTTAAAATTCCAATTATTTCTCTCTAAAAGAACGGCAATGCTTGAATACCAATCTCCAATAACTTTAATTTTTGTATAACGGTTTGCTTTAAGCCATTCCCCCGCATCATGTCTGTCGATCGCCATAATTCTATCGGGGATCTGCCATAAAACAATGGTTAAAATAATTGAGCCTAATAGAGGTAAAATTACTTTTGGACTGTATAATTTGACATTGGATAATGCTAAACCGACAGGGAAAGCTAATCCCCAAAAAAGAGGTATCTGAAAACTTCCTAATTCAATAAAAAATGTTGAACCTAAAAATAATAAAAACAATTGGGGAACTAATGCAAGTTGAAGTTTTTGAAATAAAGTTTTTGTTTCACTTTGTGCTTGTTTCCAGCCCTTAATAAAAAAAAGTATAAAGAAATTAAAATTTAACAGAAGAAATAGAATAAGAATAAATAAACGATATAAAAATGATCGTCCTGCATACTCGTTTTGTAACTGATCGAATATTTTTAAAACATCCGAACCGATCGCAATAAATATAAGCGTGTATAGTACTAAAGCGGCAAATCCCACAAAAAAGGCTTTAATAAAAATCTCCTTTTTCCAATCTGCAAGTAATATTAAAGAAAAAGAAAGTCCTGATAGCGGAGATACCAAACAAGCGAATAAGAAAGCAATTGTAGCTAATATATACTTTTTACTTAAAAAGAAATATAAAAATGATAAAATACTAACTAACTGTAATGCGTAAATTTCACCAAAAGTATTATGGAACCAGATGCTGGGGATCAAACCGGTGAATACGGAAATTATTAATGACCTATATTTTGATATGCCGAGCTTTACCCAAATTAAAAAGGTTAAGCCGACAATAAAAGCGCCTGAAAAAGCCGAAACTAACCCAGCCGGCCATACGCTTGAAACTAAGCGATCCGGCATTAAATGATATACAACCCATAAAACAATTGTATGTCCTAAATGATAATTGGGTAGAACGAGAGCGCCTAAAAGTGACTTATAGTTTAAATAAGCATACTTTAAAATTGGAGTATCTGCAGAAGACCGGCTTGCAAATGTTAAAACATCCGCACGTGATGTCCAGAAAGATATTTGTACTGAGTAGAATATAAAGAATCCTACTGTAAGCAGTATAAATATTTTTAAAGGTTTTATTTCTGCAAATTTTTCCAATAGTATGATTTATTTAAATTAAGAAATAATTTTTAACTGTTTTCTCCATAACCATATCTATATCTGGGCATAGATTTCTTTACTTCACAATCATTCACAACAGTGCCGCAAAGGTGAATATTTGCTGCTTTAATTTCAGT
>BDSW01000027.1 GCA_002898175.1 bacterium BMS3Abin04 | reverse complement strand
TCCTCCGCCGGGTTCTCTTTGGCGTTTTGGTTTTTTCAATCTTTTTTTTTCTGATTCTTCATAGAGTGGAACTAATTCTTTATAGAGTGTATTAAACTTTTCTACACTTAATCCGGTAAGTGATCTGAAGGTCCTTTTTCGAGTCTTAAATCTTTTGGTTTTTGTTTGCATTGGCTTAAAATTTTAATTATGAAATCGTTTTATGAAAAATAATAATTTGTCTTGTCTTTAAACAACTTTATTTTGCAGAAGGTTTATTGATTATTAATATTTCTTTCTCGGTATCTGTCCTCGGTTCGAATCGTTTTTGATCTTCTGCATATAAAAGTATTTTGGAATATTATAAAATTAATTTTGCATAAAACTCTATCTTTTTAGCTTTTTCAATTTATTTGATTTATATTTTAAAATAATATTCAATAAAAAAACATTTAGAATGTGAAATGAGAATCGGAATAATAATTGGCCGAATTGGAGATGTTGATGGAGTTGCCCTTGAAACTGAAAAATGGATTCATATATTAAAAAAAATGGGGCATGTAATTTTTATTCTTTCAGGAAGATTTGAAAAGACAATTGTTGGGAAAGATCATGAAACTTTAATTCCTGCCTTATCCTTTTTTTCACCGGAATGTGAGTGGGAACAGAACAGAGCTTTTTATTTCCCTCCGGATGACCCATCTGAATTATTAGACCACTTAGAACAAGTTTCAGATGATCTCGCAATCAAAATGTTCAAATGGATTATGCAGAACAAAATTGACATCATTATATCTGAAAATGCCACAGCACTTCCAGCTCATTTATCAATGGGTATGGCAATAAAAAAGTTAGTACATAATACGGGAATACAAATAATTTGCCACGACCATGATTTTATATGGGAAAGAGGTGATAGATATAAAACCCCTTTTATTGAAGTTGAGAAAATAATTGAAGAAACCTTTCCATTGCAAAGTTCACATGCAAAACATGCGACAATTAATACATACAGTAAAAATTTACTTAAAGAAAAATATAATATAAATTCTTTAATGGTACCAAATGTAATGGATTTTGATCAAGCATATGGAATTAAAGATGAATATAATAACGATTTATTATCTGAAATAAATGTTCAAAATAATGATATACCGTTATTTCAAATTACCAGAATTGTAAAAAGGAAAGGTATTGAAACTGCGCTGGAATTAATTGACCGATTAGAAGATGATCATATTAAATTGATTATTACCGGCAGTGCAGCCGATGATAACCGGAAGGGATATTATAAAGAGCTTATTGGTATTATTGATAAAAGAAAATTAAACAAAAGAGTAATTTTTGCTAATCGTAGAATACTTAATATTAGAAGTAAAACTAGAGAAGGTGAAAAAATATATTCCTTATCCGATGCTTATGCTCATGCTATTGGCTGTACATATTTTAGCACCTATGAAGGATTTGGAAATGCTTTTATTGAAGCTATTTTATCTAAAACCCCAATTTTTGTAAATAATTATAAACCTGTTTACTGGCAGGATATCGGCAGTAAAGGTTTTAAAACAGTAATGATTGAAGATAATAAATTAACTGACAATGCTATTTCCGAAATTGATAAAATCATTCATAATAAAAAATTACAAGAAGAAATTGTAGAACATAACTATAATCTTGGCAAGTTATTATTTTCTTATGATGTGCTGAGAGACAAACTAGAAGTATTATTTAATAAAATGTGACATAATAATAAGTTTATGTTCAGTTATCCTGCTCTTTCTCATTCCGTATAATTTCATCTCCAATTGGATAGAAAGATATGTGAAAATACGAGGAAGCTTTAAGATATTCCAATATTATCCTTAGCTGGAAAATGAAAGTTTATGATTATAGTTTACAGTAAATAATAATTAGTTGTTCCTTAAAAAGCCCAAAAGAAACAGATATTTTTGAGGGGAATAAAATACAATAAATAATTTCCGAGATATTAGATGAGACAAAAAGGAATATATTTTTGGATTCTATTCTCATCCACTTTGTTAAGCTGCAAGCTGTTGTTACCAATAAAACATTAATTATATCTCCTTGGTTCCTTTTAGAAAATTCCGTGACAATTCAAAATCTTGTTTTGAGTATCCGATTACCAGCTTTATCGCTACTCTTATTTTTAAGAGTTTCCTTTATTTTGTCTTTTTCATTTTTTATTCTTGCTCCTAAAATAAATTCATAACCCTTCTTTTTTAACTTATCAATATTCTCTTTCGTCAATAATCCGGAATCGGCAATGACAACTAATTGTTCAAGATTATAGTTTTCCTTAAAGGTATTGATAACCGGAAGCATCGTATGTCCTTCTAACTTATTACCGCTAAATATGTCATAATCTAAAGGATAACCATCGAGACTGACGAGTAAGCTTAATATGATTTGTGGGTTCTGATATTTACCTTCTTTCGAAAAACCCCTTTTCCTGACTTCATCTTCGCTATCTATTTCAAAATAGAGTGTCGTTACATCATAAAAACTATGCCGATTTTTTCATCCAATATTTTTAGGATGTGTTCATTGCTTATCTGTTATATCAGTTCTTTTTGGCTGCTATATAAATCATCTAAATAACGGTAATCCTTTTGAACGTTAAATATCGATGGCATAATATTTTGAGAGAAGCTCCGTAGTTTTTAATTAACTTGTCGGAAAGATTATTCTGGAAAAAACAACGACTTAAAAATATCATTTTTTAGTTTATTAAACCTATTTCATTGTATAGCTTCTCTAAAAGTAGAGTCGTTCCCGAAACCGTTATCTGCTCTTTGTTTTCTAAAAACTCATTAAGTTTGCTGTTTCATCAAATCCCAATTCTATAATACCAAGATGTTTTTTTTATGATTTGCCGCTTTGATAGAGACGGTCTACTTCCGAAGTGTTTTTACTGCTTCCTGTGGTTTTTATTACTTTGTATTTCCTGAAACTTTTATCTATTACTCGGACGTTTATTTTTCCGGTTTATGATTATGAGTCAGATGAAGAAAATTTAGCATCTAATATTATGGATATTGGATGCAGAGCAAGACAGTAAATAATAAAAGTTATGTTGTTTGAATCTTTTTTGTTAGCTAAATTTGTATTGATTAAAAATAATTTATGAGTTTTATTATGACCTCCTTACCACCTGCACCGACAAAAAGTTTTTCTGAAGATACTTTAGAAAAGAAAATTTATTCTATAGTAGAGTCTTTTAAAGATAATATTCCAATAGTAAATGATAGGAACAGACTGGGATATAGTTTATATAAATTCATGACAGGTGAAGGAGACCCGCCGGAAGTCTCCATAAAAAACACTAAACTTAAGCTTGAAAATATTAATGAAAAAGATTTAGCTGAACAAATAGATAAAAAACTTAAAGCAATAAAATAATTTAGACTCCGGCCTTTTCATCTTGCTCTAAATATTCAGCAACCGTATCAACGGCATCGGCGCTACCGATGTAAATCGGTACTCTTTGGTGAAGTTTTTCCGGTTGAATTTCCAGTATTCGTTTTTTACCGTCAATAGCTTTACCGCCGGCTGCTTCAATTATAAATGCCATCGGGTTACATTCGTACATTAACCTTAATTTTCCGTTTGGATTTCGTTTATCCGAAGGGTAAATAAAAATTCCGCCGTACAATAAATTCCGGTGAATATCAGCAACCATCGAACCGATATATCTTGCCGAATAAGGTTTTTCATCTCTATCATAGGCAGCTTGAATAAATTTGATATACTTTTTCAACCCGGAACGCCAATACTTATAATTCCCTTCATTTATACTGTATATATTTGCTTTTTTAGGAATTTGGATATTATTATATGAAAGTAAAAATTCACCGAAAGCGGGATCAAGTGTAAAACCAAAAACCCCCTCTCCTGTCGTATAAACCATCATTGTACTGGATCCGTATATAATATAGCCGGCAGCAACTTGTTCAGTACCCGGCTGCAGGCAATCTTCCAAAGTACCGGGAGTACCATCCGGAGTAACTCTTCTGAAAATTGAAAAAATAGTACCTATACTAACATTGGCATCAATATTAGATGAACCGTCAAGCGGGTCAAACAGCATAACATATTTCCCTACTTTGTGACGTGACGGGATATGTATAATTTTTTCTTCCTCTTCGGATGCCATTACGCACAAGTGCCCGCCATGATCCATGGCTTTGATAAGCATTTCATGTGCATAAATATCGAGCTTCTTAACTTGTTCACCATGAACATTATTAGTCCCGGTAAAGCCCAAAATATCAACCAATCCGGCTTTATTGACCTCCAAAGAAATTACTTTTGCAGCTAAAGATAAATCGTGCAATAATGCAGAAAGTTCCCCGGTAGCTTCCGGATGCTGTTTCTCTCTCATCAAGATATGACGCGGTAAAGTCATAAAATTAATTGACATTTAAATCTCTCCTATTTTGTATTGGTATTGAAATCTCTTGGTCCTTATATTGCAGCTGGTACAGTTTATAATAGATCCCCCGTTTTGCTAAAAGCTCCTGATGTGTCCCGATTTCCCTAATTTCTCCCTTATGCATAACAATAATTTTATCGGCGCTTTGTATTGTTGAAAGCCTGTGCGCAATAATTATGGATGTTCTTCCCATCAATAATTTTTTAATTGCATCCTGAATTAATATCTCGGTTTTTGTATCAATACTTGATGTTGCTTCGTCCAATATTAAAATTTGCGGGTCATTTGCAAGGGCTCTGGAAAACGATATTAATTGCTTTTGTCCTACACTTAAAGTGGCACCTTTTTCCTTTACTTCCTCATTATATTGCTGCGGCATTTCCATAATAAATTTATCCGCTCCAACTACTAAAGCCGCTTCCCTTATTTCTTCCTCGGTAATATCATTCGAATTTAAACTGATGTTAGTTTTAATTGAACCGGAAAACAGATAGACATCCTGCAAAACAACCGACATTATTTTTCTTAAATCTTGTTTGCTGATATCTTTAATATCAACTCCGTCAATTAAAATACTGCCTTCCTGTATCTCATAGAATCTTGATAGAAGATTAATAATTGATGTTTTCCCCGCTCCCGTCGCACCTACAATGGCAATACTTTGACCCGGCTCCATTTTAAATGATACATTCTTTAGTACATATTCACCGGAGTTATATGCAAAACTAACGTTTCTAAATTCAATCTCCCCGCGTAACTTATCCAACTTTTTAGGTTCGGAAGGATTACTGATAATAGTTTCATTATCCAACAATTTGAATATCCTTTCCGAAGAAGCCATTGCCGTCTGCATTATATTATATTTTTCGGACAAATCACGAATCGGTCTGAAAAACATCTCCGTAAATTGAATAAAAGCAAATAAAACTCCTATCGTAATACTACCTTGAATAATTTTCCCTCCCCCGTACCATATAATTAGAGCAATTGCAAGCGAACTTAAAATTTCTACAGTTGGAAAAAATACCGCGTAATAAAAAATTGAATCGATATTTGCTTTTTTATGATCTGCATTAATTTTTTCAAAATTTGATATTTCAGATTTTTGTTTATTAAATAATTGAATAATACTAATTCCCGTAATATGTTCCTGCATATATGAATTAAGTCTTGCTAAATAAAACCGTACATCGCGATAAATATCTCTTACTTTTTTCCTAAACAAAAATGTTGCATAAATAAGAATCGGCAATACGGCAATAGTAATAAGAGCAAGATCAAAAGACATCGAGAACATGAAAATAAAAATCCAAACAATGATAAAAACATCGCTGAATACCATCACAATTCCGGAAGCGAAAAGTTCATTTAAAGCTTCTATATCATTAGTAACCCTTGTAACAATCCGCCCGATCGGAGTTTTATCGAAAAACTTAAGCGCCAGTTTCTGTACATGTGAAAATACTTCAACTCTAAGGTCAAAAATAATTTTCTGCCCCATTAGCTGTGTAAAATATGTTAAAACATATTGTATTATTGCCTGTAATACCAAAGTGGAAAACAGAATAACGGTTATAATTGTCAGGCTGTGTAAATCTTTATGTGCAATACTCTTATCGACCGCTATTTTGATAAGAACAGGTCTTAACGGACCCAAACCGGCAACAACAACATTCATTAATATCGCAAATACCAAATACTTTTTGTACGGTTTAACATACTTAAGCAAACGCTTCATCAATTTTGAATCGTATGCTTTCCCTAATATTTCATCATCGGTTTTGTTCATTTATTAAATCGTTTTCCAGTTCACACAAACTTTTATAATTAACTTAACTGCACACATTAATCAATTCCCTGAAGTAAGTAAATAGTAAACTTAGCAAGTTGACTTACAATTCTAAAACATAATTTAATTATGGTATTGCCAGTTAAATCCTTGTTTTTTTAAAAGAAAAAAAAATTAATATTTATTCCCGTTGTTCGAATATTAATAATTGTCAGTTGCAGTTTTACTGTGTTATGAATCATTAATTTATTTTTTTAAGCTCTTCTTCCAATAACTGCTTATAATGCAGGTCGGCATAAATTCCTCCCAACGCAACCAATTCATTATGTGTGCCTTCTTCTGCAATTACGCCTTTATCAAGAACAATTATTTTATCGGAATCTTTTATTGTAGAAATTCTATGACTAATAATTATACTAGTTCTATTCTGCATAAAAGATTTTAATCCGTTTAATATTTCTTCTTCGGTTTTAGTATCGATAGCGGAAAATGAATCGTCCATTATTAAAATTTTAGGATTCACTGCCAAAGCCCGCGCTAAACCGGCTCTTTGTTTTTGTCCGCCGGAGAGTGTAATTCCCCTTTCACCAAGAACGGTTTCAAATTTTTCAGGGAACGCTTCAACATCTTTTCTAAGCTGAGAAATTTCAGAGACTTTTTCTACCAGTTTCATAGACTTATTTTCCTCTTTTACCCCGTACAAAATATTATTCGCAATTGTATCGGAAAAGAGGAATGTTTCCTGAGGAACAAAACCAATATTTTCGCGAAGCATACTAAGAGATAATTCCTTTACGTTTATTCCGTCAATTAAAATTTCACCTTCGGAAACATCATATAAACGCGGGATTAAATTAATAAGTGTCGTCTTCCCTACTCCGGTATTTCCAATAATTGCAAGTCTCGTTCCGTTGGGAATTTTAAGGTTTATATTTTTTAAAACATACGGCAGATTATCTTTATATCTGAAACTCACATTCTTAAATTCGATGTTTCCCATAAATCCATTTACCGGCTGCTTGGCAGATTCAGGATTCCTTATTTCTTCATTTTCATTAAATATTTTAAGTAATCTCTTCATACTGGCAGCTGCTTGCTGTGCAATATTCATAACCCAACCGAAAGCAATTACGGGCCAAATCAGCATTCCTAAGTAAACAAGAAAAGCAGAAATATCTCCCAAGGTAAGTTCATTTTGAATTACCATTCTGCCGCCGACCCAAACAACAACAATTATCGATATACCGGTTATCAAGAATAAAAGAGGCATAAAGAAAGCTTGTATGCGTATCTTTTCCATATTCCTGTTTAGATACTCATCGCTTAGTTTTTTAAATTCCTCAATTTCACTTTCTTCTTTAACGTAAGCTTTTATAACCCTGATTCCCCCGAAATTTTCTTGTGCTTTTGTAGTCAGTTCGGAAAATTTTTCTTGAATCTTAGTGAACTTTTTATGAACCTTCTTGCTTAATAGGTAAACAAAAAACGAAAGCAGCGGTAACGGGATAAGAACATACAAAGTCAGCAGCGGCTGGATGGAAATCATTACTGAAATGACAATAATAAATTTCACTATCGTATCGGCAGAATACATCACGGCAGGACCGCAATACATCCTAACTGCTCCAATATCATTTGTGGCATGCGCCATAATATTTCCGGTCGAATTGTTCTGAAAAAACCGGAGAGGCAGTTTTAATAAATGAGTCCAAAAATCCTGACGCAAGTCAAATTCAATTTCACGCGAAGTAACAACAATAGTTTCGCGAATAAGGAACCTGAATATTCCGCTTATAATTGCAGCACCGAGAATCATTGCCGCATATTTCAATAAACCGGAATATTCAATATTCTGCTGTAACCCATCAATACTTTTCCGCAAAAAAAGCGGGATTGTTACCTGAGCTGCATCGGAAAACAAAATGAATAGAAAACCCAGAAAAAGTTTCTTCTTATATCGCAAAAAATATTTATTCAGATAGGATAAACTTCTCATTAGTACCAAGCATATAAATTAAGCTTCGAAAATTCAGTAAATATTTAAAACTAAATATTTGGTAAATAAAATACTAAATTAAATTAATAAGAGGTTTCGAAATAAAATAACACTAGAATATTTTTTGTTTTCAATAAAACTTTTGAATGAATAAGAGTTGGAATTTCTAACCGTTAACGAGGTTTTTAATTAAAAAATAAGTGACATTTCTCAGTCTGTCCCTCAACGGTGCGCAGTGTTAGGAAAAGAAAAATCGAATTTTATTTAGCAACTTAGCAAGTTGCTCTACAACATTTGGGATTTAAAATACATCACATACAAAAAGTATTAGCCAATTATAGAAAAACCGGTATACTGCTGTAATACTTTAGGAACAATAATTTTACCTTCCGGTGTTTGATAATTTTCAAGGAGCGAAACCATTAGTCTGCTTGTTGCAAGCCCCGAACCGTTTAGCGTGTGCAGAAATTTAACTTTTTTATTTTCTTCGTCTCTAAACCTGATGTTTGCTCTACGAGCTTGGAAATCCTCAAAATTACTGCAAGACGATGCTTCCAGCCATTTATTTTCTGCCGGAGACCAGGTCTCAATATCGTAACATTTAGCGGCGGCAAAACTAAGATCGCCAGTGCAAAGCAAAAGTACTCTGTATGGAATTTGTAATTCTTTTAATATATCTTCCGCATTCGAGACAATAGTTTCTAATTCATCGTAAGAGGTTTCCGGCTCAACCAGTTTAACCATTTCAACTTTATTGAATTGATGTACTCTCAAAAACCCTTTCGATTCCTTTCCGTATGATCCTGCTTCTCTTCTGAAGCAAGCCGAATAACCGACATAATTTATGGGGAGTTCACTTTTGGGAATTATTTCATCTCTGTGCATATTGGTTATCGGTACTTCAGCCGTGGGGACTAGATACAAATCATCTTTCTCTGCGTAATACATATCATCTTTCATTTTGGGTAATTGACCGGTTCCCGTCATTGATTCGGCATTGACTAAAAACGGCGGAATAATTTCCGTATAGCCGTGCTTCTTTATATGATAGTTAAGCATATAATTGATTAAAGCTCTTTCCAGCATAGCGCCTTTACCGACATAAACAGGAAAACCTGAACCTGTTATTTTTGCACCTCTGCCAAAATCAAGAATATTTAATTTTTTACCAAGTTCAATATGATCAAGCATTTCAAATTCTTGCTCGAATGAGAAAGCATCGGGCAGCCAGCTTCTAACTTCAACATTGCTCACTTCATTTGCTCCAACCGGAACCGAGCTATGCGGTAAATTTGGAACCCAACTTAACAAAGTATTTAATTTAGATTCGACCTCCTTAAGTGAGTCATCCATATTTTTTATTTCATCGGATACGGTTTTCATTTCAGCAATAATATCGTCGGCATTTTCACCGGCTTTTTTCAATTTTCCAATTTCTTGCGAAACTTTATTTCGTTTAGCTTTTAACTCTTCTGCTTTAGTTAATATTCCACGTCTTTGTTTATCGAGTATAAGAATTTCATCAACCGTATCTTTTTCATTTTTGTTTTTAATTCCTTGTTTAACCAGTCCGGGATTTTCTCTTATTAATTTAATATCTAACATTTTACCTTCTTTTTAATTGAATTTTTAAGTGAATATTATTTTACGACAATATTGTAAATTTTATTTTTTATATAAATCTCTTTCACTACCGTTTTCCCGTCAGTATGAATTTTTACATTATCTTCTTCCCATGCAGCATTTTTAACGACATCTTCCGAGCTATCAAACGGTAAATTTAATTTGGCTCTTACTCTTCCGTTAATCTGAACAACAATTGTTACATTATCCACACTAAGAGCATTCTCATCCGCATCAAACCACACCGGTTGTTCGAACAAAGATTTTTCATGACCCAACATTTGCCAGCATTCTTCACCAAGATGAGGTGCCAAACCGGCAAGCAGTACTGTAAATCTATCGAGCGAATAGGATTTCAGTTCCGGTTTTAGGTCCTCGAACTTTTTAGTAAGTTCATTTAATAACTCCATTAACAATGCCAGAGCAGTATTGAATCTAAAATTATCGATTTCTTTATCAAACTTTGAAATAGTTTGATTTACTTTTCTGTATACTGCTTTTTCTACTTCACTTAATTTATTAAGATCATAAAGATCTTTCGACGGATAATTTGCAGATAAATCCGAATTGCCTTTGACTAATGAATAAGTTCGCTGTACAAATCTATCTATTCCCACAATTCCCTTTTCGTTCCAGTCGCCTCCGAGTTCATAAGGACCCATAAACATTAAATACATTCTAAATACATCTGTACCATATTGATCAACAAATATGTCGGGATTTACCACATTGCCTTTCGACTTGGACATCTTGGCGCCCTTATTAGTAATTGTACCTTGATGAATAAGTTTGCTGAACGGTTCTTCACTATTAACCAAAGAAAGGTCTTTTAAAAATTTGTGAATAAACCTGGCATAAAGCAAGTGCATTGTTGCATGTTCGGCACCGCCGACATACATATCAACAGGTGTCCATTTTTTGCCCAATTCAGTATTAAACATTCCCTTGGTGTAATGCGGATCGAGATAGCGAAGATAATACCAAGATGAATCCACGAATGTATCCATAGTATCAACTTCTCTTCTTGCATGTCCGCCGCATCTCGGACATGTTGTGTTAAAGAATTTTTTATTTTCCGCTAATGGCGAACCGCCCTCGGATTTAAAATTTACATCGTAAGGAAGTTTTACAGGTAACTCCTCTTCCGGCAAAGCAACTTCACCGCATTTATCACAATAGACAATAGGAATTGGCGTTCCCCAATATCTTTGTCTTGAAATCAGCCAATCTCTTAATCTATAATTTATTGTCCGCTTACCCAACCGTTTATCTGAAATAAAATCAGTAATCTTTTCAACAGCTTCTTCTGAACTTAATCCGTTAAACTCTCCCGAGTTAATCATAATTCCCGGTGCTGTATAAGCCTCTTTCAATTCGTCTTCTTCATTTGTCCCTTCTTCTAAAATTACCTTTCTAACCGGTAAGCCGTACTTTGCAGCAAATTCAAAATCTCTTTCGTCGTGTGCAGGTACCGCCATAACGCTTCCTGTTCCATAAGTAGCCAATACATAATCCGCAATCCAGATAGGAACCTTCTCACCGTTCATCGGATTGATTGCAAAAGCGCCTGTCGGAACACCCGTTTTTTCTTTTACCGTTGAGGTTCTTTCAATTTCAGATAATTTTTTAACCGATTCTATATATTTTTCAACTTCATTTTTATGTTCGGGCGCTGTAATTTTCTCAACAAGTTCATGCTCGGGAGCCAAAACCATATAGGTTACACCGAATAATGTATCCGGTCTTGTCGTAAACACGGTTATTTCATCATCGTGTCCATCAAGTTTAAACTTTACTTCCGTGCCTACACTTTTACCTATCCAGTTTGTCTGCATTGTTTTAGTTTTTTCAGGCCAATCAATTTTTTCTAATCCGGATAGCAAATCTTCCGCATATTTTGTAATTCTGAAAAACCATTGTGTCAATTCTTTTCGCTCAACCGGAGTTCCGCAGCGTTCGCATGTACCGTCGGATTGGACCTGCTCATTTGCTAAAACGGTTTTACATGAAGGGCACCAATTAACCGGAGCGTTTTTTCTATATGCTAAACCGTGTTTATATAACTGTAAGAACAGCCATTGATTCCATTTGTAATATTCCGGGACGCAAGTCATAAGTTCCGCATCCCAATCGTACATACAGCCCATTGTTTTAAGCTGCTTTCTAATATCTCCAATATTTTTCAAAGTACTGTCTTGCGGATGAACTCCCGTTTTTATAGCATAATTTTCCGCGGGAAGACCGAAAGCATCATACCCCATCGGTTCAAATACATTATAACCTTTAAGTTTTTTGAATCTTGCCCATGAATCTGTTGGTCCGTAATTATACCAATGACCAATGTGAAGTTTAGAGCCGGAAGGGTAAATAAACATTACTAAAATATATAGTTTTTTTTCAAGTTTATTCAAATCTGTTTTATGAACATTATTTTCTTCCCAGTATTGCTGCCATTTCTTTTCTACTTCAGTAAAAGGATATTTCATGATTGTAGCTCTATTTAAATTTATTAAAGAAAATAAAATTATTAAATTAGAAATGGTTTAGCAAGAATATGGACGTAATAGTTGAATGAAACATTGCAAAAACCGAGATTGATTGATTGGAAAATTGATCCGGCCTCGCTTAGTTGTACTTTTGTAAAAAATGTATAGTTGAGAATTTAGAATTCTGCTGCAACGAAGTTTTGGAAGATAAGTAAAAATTCGTATCTATCACTAACCGCAAAGGCACGAAGACGCAGAGAAAATATTTTTACGTCTAAACGTCTTTCCTTACTGTTTACTATTTACACAAAGAGGCTTTTGCTCTAGAACTTTAACAAACTTTTTTTTACTAATTTACCAAACCTATTCGGTTTAGGATCCCTATTCGGCTTTCTTTCCCTTCCGTCCCTGTAAAATAACCCTGTTGAATATAACGTACCGAGAATATCCGCTCTTTCACCAATCGGGAATCCCTCTTTTCCCCATCGGCTTTTCATGATCCTTAAATATGCCGCCGCATATAAAATGTTTAATGAATCATTCTGCAGCTTGGTTATTATTTCTCCGGGGCTTTTACTTATTTTTAATAATGAACGATATTTATTCCCCGGAAAGTACAAGCTATTTGTATCGTTTAGTTGTATTTCTATCCAATAGGCAGTTTTTATTTTTACTTGGCAAAAACCTATTGAACTATTCAAGCCGGCTTGTGCAAGGTATTCATCAAGCGCATCATCTTCCCATGTATAATTCCGCGTTCGTTCAACAAATATTACAGCAGATAATATTTTGGGATTTATATCAAAAAGATTACATGCTTCAATTATTAATTTCTTATTGCGCTTTATTTTTACAAGACTCGTATCCGGGTTTTCCGCGAAAATAAAATTACTAGTAAACAAAAGTACGATGGAAAGAATTATAAAATGTTTACTATTCATAATAAATGAATAATGCCCGACCCTTTAAGAGGCCGGGCATTATTTTAAGTTACTTTAGAAGCATTAATTTTGAAGACTTTTCAAATACCTTTCCGTTGTTTTCCAACGAAACGGCTTTGAACCGGTAAATATAAATGCCGCTCGCTGCTTTTTCTCCCTCCGTATTCCTTCCATTCCAATATACATTATGATAACCCGAGGCTTGTGAATTGTATGTAAAATCCTTTACAAGTTGTCCTGCTATATTATAAATAGTAATGCTTACATCAGAATTATAAGGCAAAGCATAACTTATTGTTGTACTCGGATTAAACGGGTTTAGATAATTACCAAGCAAGTTATACTCTTTTGGAACATCCGAACTTGTTTTGTCTTTGGTATCTTTTGTAAAAGATGATTGAGAACTCCCTTTCAGACCTTCGGTATTTCCTTCAAGTATCCTGTGGGCTTCCAAAGCAGATTCCGATTTAGGAAATTATCCAGTTCATCAGAGGTTTCTTTTGCCATATCCGTATTTTCCTCATCGTTAAAATAATACATGAACTTCTGAAACAGAGCCGCTTCTTCAATTGATGTACCCGCATATTTTTGAGCAGTACTTTCAATACTTTGTACTTTAGAACTTTTTCTCATATCATAACTCGAAAGAATTAACTCCATATCTCCGTACAATTCTTTTTTAACTTTTGACGATGTCTTTTCCTGCAAGTAATTTTTAAATCCTTCAACGTCATAATTACGGCTTCCTTGCCATAATAAATCCAGCGCATAAGAAGTTAAAGAAGAATCCGGGTTTTCGTCTATTATACTTTTACAAATGTCAACAGCAAACTTGTAATACTTTACAAAAATCAAATTACGTACGTATATTAGTTTCCAGCGAATAGGCCATTTAGGATCATAGTCATATT
>BDSW01000026.1 GCA_002898175.1 bacterium BMS3Abin04 | reverse complement strand
AATAGAAAGTGAATTGTTCGGTTACGAAAAAGGAGCATTTACCGATGCTAAAACTTCTAAACCCGGGCTTGTGGAAATTGCCGATGGCGGGACTTTATTCCTTGATGAAATCGGTGAATTGAGTCTGAGTTTACAACCGAAACTTTTAAGGTTTCTTGAGAACGGCGAGTTTCGAAGAATTGGCAGCGTTACAAATCTGAACTCAAATGTAAGAGTAATTGGTGCCACAAATAGAAATTTAGTAACGGAAGCAAACAATAGAAACTTTAGAAAAGATTTACTGTTCCGGTTAAATGTTATCACTTTGACTATCCCTCCATTAAAAGAAAGAGATGATGATATAATTTTATTGGCGAATTATTTTTTGCAGAAGAAATCGCCGGTACGTTCACCTAAAAAATTATCGAAAGATGCACAATCGGAATTGCTGGTATATGATTTTCCGGGAAATGTAAGAGAATTGGAACATATTATTGAAAGAGCAATAATATTTTCAGAAAATGATGTTATATTACCGAAGGATTTAAGTATCTCTACAAATCAAAATGCTTTTAATGAATATGAAAATCCAGAAGATGATACTATAATTACACTCGATGAACTTGAAAGACTTCATATTCAAAAAACGTTGAAAAGATTTGAATGGAATAGAGAAAATACCGCCAGGGCTTTAGGTATAAGTCAAAAAACATTATATTCAAAAATCAAAAAATTTAAGCTTAGATAACTATTAAATATGCGAGTCCTATTAAAGAATTTAACACCGGAAACTATTAGTAATTTACTGGAAATTATTCCTTTGCCTTTAGCTCTGTGTAATAAGAATAAAGATATTATTTGGTCAAACAATGAATTTGCAGAATGCTTTAATTCAGATAAAAAACATGAAGATTTTGCAAGCATATTAAAATCCCTCGATGCAACCGGCAACAATAAATTTGAATTTGATTGTAATAATTTAAAAGCAATTGTAAAGGTATTTCCTTTAGAGGGAAATATAGAGTTTGAAGGGTATTTAATTCTACTTAATTTGAATAATGAATCCGATTTGAAGGATAGCATACAGAGTAAACTTCGAGGCACGGCACATGATTTAAATAATCTTCTAAATAATATTATAAATAGTGTTGATATGTTGAATCAAAAGCTGTCAAATAAATCAGATGTAGAATATTTGCTAAATAATATAACTAATAATTCGAATCGCGCTATTGATATTACTTCTCAATTACTTAGAAATAAAGGAGCATACGTAAGTTCTAAAAGAAGTATCGATATAAAAATTTTAGTAACCGAATTATGTAATTCGTTTAGATTAACAGCTCCCGGTCTTAACTTGGAAACTAATCTGAGCAACGAAATAGCCAGAGTTTACGGAAATTATTCCGAGCTATACTCCGCTTTACTCAATTTGTGTATTAATTCGAGAGAAGCTTTGTCCGAAAGGGGTAAAATAGTTATCTCTGCCAAAAATGTATTGTTAAACAACAAGCAAAAAGGCAGCGAGAAGGAATATGTGTTAATAGAAGTTGCAGATAACGGAAGTGGAATTGAAGGAAGTAACTTAGAGAATATTTTTTCAAACTCATTCTCCACCAAAAATAAAACCTATACATCCGGGTTGGGGTTGTATAATGTAAAAAAAATAATTTCCGAGTATGAAGGTTTTATTGAAGTAGAAAGCAAAGTTAACAAAGGGACAACATTTAAAATTTATTTACCCGCAGAACAGAAGATAGATATCGACTTTAATAATACTAGAGATAAAACAATTTTAATAGTCGAAGACGAAGAAGCTTTAAGGAAATTACTATCCGACTTATTTTCTTCATATAACTATAATGTAGCTACGGCGGGAAATGGTATACAGGCATTAGAAAAAATAGATCAAGAAAAGAAAATTGATTTACTGATTATCGATAAAAAAATGCCCGACATGGATGGAGTTGAGTGTATAAAACAAATAAAAGATTTGGGTTATAGTTTCCCGGTAATCCTTGCTACGGGTTCTTTTGAAGATGGCGATACAGATTATGATGAAAATTTAATTGATAAACTTTTAATAAAACCTTACAGCTTTGAAAAGATTCTATCTTTGGTTAACAAATTAATTTGAAGAACCATCTTCTTCCGCATTCATTCTAAGATCAATCATTTTTAAATGATTCACATATTCTTTAAATACAGGTTTTTTTATAGCTGTTAATTTTTCCAACACATCTATTATCTCTCTTGACGCGGTCTCTAGAAAATCTATTCGCTTTTGCATACTCTCTTTCGATATATCGTCCTTGCCAAGTTCCCTGCGTAAAGCGGCAATAGATAAATTAATCAAAGTTAACGGCTGCTTAATTTGATGATTTGCCGTTAAAACCGTAGCGGAATATGTATTTACTTTTTCAAGCTCTACAAGTAAATTTTGAGTTTCCCTAAATCGTAGAGCAGAATTTATTCGTGCAATTAATTCAATTCGGTTAAATGGTTTTTTTATGTAATCATATGCCCCAAGTTCCAAGCCTTTTTTAATATCATCGGATCCTGTTAATGCAGTTACCATTATAATCGGTATTTGCTTTGTGCTTTCGTCTTTTCTCAATACCTCACAAACTTCAAACCCGGACATTCCGGGCATCATAATATCAAGCAATATTAAATCCGGTTGACCTTCTATTGCCCGTTTAATACCGGTCTGACCATCATAAGCCGTTAAAACATCAAATCCTTCGTGATGCAAACGATCTTGTAAAATAAATACATTGTCAGGTTGGTCGTCTATAATCAATACTTTTTTATTCATGTATTTTTATTTTCCCGAATAAGTTCTGTAATTTGTTTTTTAGAAGATTTGTATTTATAGGTTTTGTTATTAAATCGTCAAACCCGTTTCTTTCTAAGATTTCCCTATCAGAGAGCATTGCATATGCCGTTAAAGCGTAAATCGGCAAATTGGTATATCTTTCATCCTCTCTGATTCTCTTTATTGTTTCAAAGCCGTCTAATTTTGGCATCATAATATCGAGCAGTATTAAACCCGGGGCTTCTTTTTCTAATATATCAAGGCATTCAAAACCGTTTTTGGCATAAATTACTGTGAACCCAAGATTTTTAACTATTTCACCAACTGTATATAAAGCATCATTATCGTCATCAACAACTAATATTTTACCGCTTGCTTTTGTCCCCCGATCAATTTTCGTATTGGTGATATTCTTATCTGTAGGATTATTTCTGCTATCATCAATAATTAGAATGTTCTTTAGCTCTTCGTTTTCGTATATATGTAAACGATCACGAATAACTTTTAATACGTCTAAAGGATGAAGTTTAACTTTATAAGTTAATCTATCGAGCTTGTTAGTTAAGTTACGACTAATTTCATTGTCTATATTTTTATTGATTATCACCACAACCGGAATTGAACTTGTATATCGATTATTTTGAATTTTATAAACCAAATCGAAAGGATCATAATTATCATTTACCAAATCAAGAATAATAAGATCGGGATTTCTAGAAATTATTTGTCCCAAAATATTAGTGTAGTCGTCCAAGAAAATCATTTCCAAATTATTTGGTAAGTTATTTTTATCCTGTAAGCTTTCAAGAGATTTATCGCCCACAAAAAATAGTTTACCTGATTCATTTAACCCGGAAGGTGAATACACTTTTTCAAAACTGCCGACAATATTATTCAGCAAAGTCGGCTTAACAAAATAATTCGAAACACCGAAACCGAAACCGATATTTTTCTTTTCGATAATATTGATAATCACAATTGGAATTTCGTTATTGGTAGAAACCATTTTAAAATCATGCAGAATATTCCAACAGCCCGGATAGTTAGCATCGATGATAACGGCATTTGGTTTAAGTTTTGATATTTCATTTAAATTTATATCATCAGAATTTATAAGTACATCAAAGTTATTAGAAACGAGATAATCGCTAATTATTTTCCTGGTTTCTTTACCTTCGAGAATCAGGTATGCAATTGGTTTTACGGAAGCCGCATTTATATTATGACTGATTTTATAACCGGTTTTAGACGGATCAAATTTTTCTTTTACAACATTAGGGATTGTTACTGAAAATTTTGTCCCAATTCCCGGTTTACTTTCCAAGCTAATTTGACCCCCCAACATTTCAATATACTTTTTACAGATTGCTAATCCCAGTCCGGTTCCGTTATAACTACGTGAAATTCCCTCGTCAACTTGTCTAAATTCTTCAAACACTTTTTCGCGGTTATCTTCATCAATTCCAATACCGGAATCCGATATTTCAAAAGTTAAATCATCAGAATCCTTTTCAACTAATAAATCAATTTTAATAAAACCTTTTTGGGTAAACTTGATTGCATTACTAATTAAATTATAAAATATCTGTTCAAGTTTTATTCTGTCTGTATAAAGCAAACAATTACATTCATCTTTTATATTAATATTAAAAGATAAATTTTTCTCTACAACTAGTGGTTCAACAACAGATGTAATATCATTTAGAAACTGTTGAAGCAAGAAATTTTCATTTTTAATACCTACGTTACCCGACTCAATTTTTGAAAACTCCAAAATATTGTTTATTAAATCGAGCAATCTTTTGCTATTGCGTAATACAACTTTTAGTCGCTCCTTTGTTTCCGGAAGAGTTACTGTATCTCTCAGTATAAGCTCAGTTAGTCCTATTATCGAATTCTGAGGTGTTCTTAATTCATGCGACATACTTGCTAAAAACTGAGATTTAACTTTAGCCGATTCCAACGCTTTAGATGTCTGTAACTCTAGTTCTTTTGTGTTACGCTTTAATTCGTTGTGCAGTTTCACTAACTCTTCATTTTGCTCTGTTACTTGCCTATTCTTTTTCTGATAAGCTTCATTTAACTTCTTAAGTTCTTCAACCAGTTCCTTTTGCTGTTCAAATGTTTTAGCATTTATTAAGCCAATCGACAGCTGTTCTTGGATAGTATCTAAAAAAAGGTTTATATCATTCGGAGGATTATTTCCCGATGCAAGTTCTAAAATTGCAATTACTTCACGGTTATAAATAATGGGCAAGATTAAAATATATTTTATTCTAATTTCGGTAATACCGGTGTTAATTACCGGAAAGTCTTTGTTAAAATTAAATTCTATTTTCTTTTTATCTTTAATTGCATTTCTGTAAAGTTCAACATTGTTAGGGTTAGAAAACTGTTTTTCACCAAAGCCGTAAGAGGTAAGAAGCCTAAATCCCTCACCCTCAACCAAATAAAGTGCTCCAAACGGAACTTTTGTAGTTGAAATAATTTTATTTAATGCGGCTACGGAAACCTCGTCTAAGGTCGGATTTTTATTTATCAGAGTAAGAAATTCCGAATATTCTTTTTCAATCTTTTCTTTTTCCTTTAACTTATCTACCATTTTGTTAAAGGCTTCGCCCAACCTGCCGATTTCATCGTTCGTAATAATTTTCACTTTATGGTTCAAATCCCCGCTGCTTATTTTAGATACAGCCAAATCGAGGTAAGATATTTGACGTCTAATTTTAGTTGTGAATAGAAATAAAAGTATTATAGAAAGGGGAATACCGGCGAGCAAAATTACTACTACAAACATACTCATTGTAGAACGAAATTCAGCAGCTTCTTTGGATTTTATAAATATTAAAAAATCTAAGTTTTGATAATTTGATATAAGATTTGTCGGTATATAATGAGTAGCCAGAAAATCGGCATTTTCTAATTCTTCTCTAGAGATTTCAAAATTGCCTGCATTCTTTAATTTTTTAGCTGCGTTAATCATGCTTATTAAATATTCTTTATTTTCACGTTGGTTTGAAAATTCAATAGGAGCGCTGTTTTTTATTAATGCAATATCAGCTCTTATTCTTTCTGCTAATTCTGTTAAATATTTTGATGTTATTACACGACCAAAATAATAGAAATTGTTTCCATCGGGTCTTTTCCTGAGTATAATATTCGGATTGAGTTCTACGAACTGCGAAATGGAAACCGCTTTCTTATTTATACCTGAGGCGTTATTAAAAGCTGATTTTGCAAAGTTGATTTCTCCCCTATTATTTGTAGAAAGAATAAAATCTAGGTCAGTACTATTTAAATGGGCATTAGATAAGTCCGGGATTGTTTGTTTTAGCCTAATAAATTCATCTTCCGAATTTTGTATGGATTTTTGCAGGACAAAAATAAAATTGTTTGCCGAGTTTACCAGTTCTTTAGAATCCTGGTTTTGAAGTAATTTTTTTGTAGAAGAATAATAAATTAAGGTAGAAGAAACCGAAATTAGAACAATTGCCGCAAATATAATAAGTAAAAGTTTAACATTAATTTTCATGTTCTTCTTTTTGTAAAACTTTTCTCATAGCGATGATTAACTCATCAAGATCATAAGGTTTATTAATAAAATCGGCAGCTCCAAGTTTTGCTGCTTCAATTGCACTTTTTACATCAGCGTAAGCAGTTAAAACAATTACTTTTACACCTAATTCTTCTTCATTTATTTTTTTTAGGACAAAAAAACCGTCTTTATCGGGCATAACCAAGTCCAATAAAACCAAATCAACATGATTGCCTGCGTGTAAATACTCAAATGCTCCATCGGCATTAGTAACAAAATGTGTAGTGTATCCAATTTCCTTTAATTCTTCAGATAAAATTGTACACAGGTTTATATCATCATCAACAATTAAAATAGATTCCATTATTTTTTATCCTTTAGCTCTTTGAATGCTTTAATTTGGTACTTTTGTAAATCTTGATGATCTTTAAGAATTTGTTTTTTAATCAAATTTTCTTTCTTCTTTGCAATTCTTTCTTTTAGTGTTGGAAGAATATCCATTTTAAGAATAATGATAATTTCTTTTTTAATAATTTGTTTTTGGTCATAACCTGTTAAATACCTTATTCCAAATACCCACCAAGGTAAGTCTTTTAATATGGGTATCCCTCTTCTATTGTTTATCTCTTCATTTACAAATAAACCGCCGATAGCTGTCTCTTCTCCATTAAGCATTAATAATTCCGTGCTCGCAGATGTTTTTTTAATTTCAGTTGTAACGGCATCGGGTACAAAAGAACTTCTTTCAACCATAACCTTAAGAAGTACATAATCAATTCCATCTTCTGTATATATATGTGGAGTTACCTCAATAATCGAGCCAGTTGAGAAAAATTTCTCCACAACGTTCCCGGCAAAGTCTCTTTGTTTTACGGAAATATCGGAACCTATCTGAATTCTGCCCTTCATATTATCCCGAACAGTAATATTCGGCTTAGCAATTATCTCGCCTAAATTTTTTGATTCAAAAAACTTAAGAACCCCCGAAATATTCCCGGTAAAATCTCCCAAATTAAAATCATAGCTCGGTGTAATATTAAAATCCGGAGGTTTCTGCTGAGTTCCACTCGTTGAATTACTGTTCGCAGCTTGGAAAGAAGTTAAGCCGCCACCTATGGAAATACCGGCTTTAGCGAAAAGAGCTTCCCAGTTTATGCCCCTTTCACGCATTTCGGCTACGCTTGCTTCAAAAAATACAGCGGAAATATTAACTTCCCTGCTTGATATCGGTGCATATACATCTTCAGTTAAATTCTGAACTTTATTAAATTTCTTTTTAACAACAATAACATCTTCTTTTTCTTCGTACTGAAGGTTGTTATATTGAACAATAGTAAGCAATGCTTTCATATAAGGCATCTTATTAATTTCAATACCAATTGGTGTGGTTACACCGGCAGTAGAAACTATTCTTTTCCCGGTTAACTTTTCGCTAACCTTACTCAACACTTCAATTGCTTTGTCAAAAGGAGTGTTTTCTGAAATCGTAACAATTTCTTCAGGGTTAACATATCCTTTTAGCCGTTCCTCGAATACTTGCCTTTGTGCATATATTGGAGAAGTTAAAATTATAACTACGAGAAGTATTGTTAAATGTCTCATTTTTTATCACTCTTTGATTTTTGATCATTTTCTTTTTCAAGGGTTAGAATTACTTTTTCTATTATACCGCCTTTGTTTAAAATAAAGTGTACTTCATTTTTGTCATAATCTATTTTAGTTAAATACCCCAAATAAACTTTATCGCCTTCCCACAGCAGGTAAGCATTACCCTGCGCATCTGCAAGATAAGCACCGTCGGGAATTAATGCCAGTAATTCAGCCGATTGAACGTCTAATAAATGTTCGGTATTCGGAGGTATTTCTTTCCTAATTAAAGGATAAAACACGTTATAAATAGGATTTGCTTTTAACCGGTTCTCTTTAATTTTAGAAGTTGAAAATCTATCATTATCGGAAAAGTAGACGGAAACTTTCATTGAAAAAGAAACCAGGTAGTGCGGTATTCCATCGTCATCAACTTCCACAATATTGTTCATATTTACACTTTCAATTTTCTTTAATTCCTTACTTCTTTCAATAGCGTAAATCAACTTATACAAATCATTAAAACTCGCTTTCCCGCTAAGTTTGTATAAGTAGTTATGAAAGTTTTTGTTATCCAATAACTTTTCATATTGAATATTGACATGAGTAAAAGTTGAAAAATTTCTGCTAATGTTATTTACGAAATCAAAAAACCGTGTTTGTGCAAGATTTTTAGGAATGTTAAATTTTCTAAGCGCAAGAATAGAATCAAGTTCAGCTGCCTGCTTTTTTACCGATTCCAATTGTTTCATTAGATTTTCAGGGTTTTCCGCTCTTACTTTTAATTCCTTAATCTTCTCATCACGATCTTTTATTTTGCCTTTTTGAATAACAAAGCTGTAAACTCCACCGGCTGCAATAAGAAGAACCAGAATAATAATAAGGACTAATGTGTTTTTTAACTTACGGTCCATTAGGTTTTACCATTTCATTTTTCAAATTGAAATGCAAAGTATAAGCAAATGCATCTTGATCTCTAAGCTGATCATAGCTTATACTATTAAGCAAAGATGAATTATTGTAATCTGTAAATTTAGTTAAAACACTCCTCGATAACGAGTATCCGTCAATTTGAACTTCTCCGTTTTTTAAAGAAGTTAGTTTAGTAATCCAGAAGCTTCTTCTTCTTTCCATAAAATCGGAAACTTTTACAAGCATTTTGCTCCAAACTTCGGCACCGGAAGAAGCAGAGTCTAAAATAGCTTGAGTTTGACCAAAATTACTTATTTTACTCGAATACTTTGTAATTTGATCTGTAATCGTTTTATTCTGTGCAATTATTTGATTAAGGTGCACTATCTCTTGATCTTTCTGTTTTATATCCTGTACATTTGTAAGTATTGAGTATGTAAAATAGAAAGCGGCAAGAAATATAAGGGGTAGAACAAGGAAACCATGCCATCCGAATTGAAAAAGTTTCTGATTTTCATGAATATATTTAGGAAGTATATTAATTCCTCTATACTTCTTTTCTTTTTCTTCAAAATATTCCAAACCGGCTGAAATTGGGATTGCAAACGATGAAATTTTTGACTTGGTATCTTCATTAAGATCAACTAAATCCAAATTTTCAATTTTTAATTCAGATACATTTGCTTCGGGGAAAGTGCCGTAGAATGAAAGGATTAGATTTTCGGAATTATCCTCTCCGCACAAAATAACATTATCTAACCTTGGAATATTTCCATTTTCCATTTCCAGGAGTATTTTTGAAAAATATACATCGTAAGTATGTAAATTTTGAGTTCCTACATCTAACGTACTTCCAATATGTTTTAAACTATTTCCCTTAAGAAAAATAAGTTTACTATAATCCCTCCCGGTATATAAAATTAATGTGTAATCTTCAGGGAAAAATTTATTTATCTTAGTAACATAATGAGCTAATGATGCTTCGGCATTTTTGATTGTGGGGATTTTGTAGAATCTACGATTGTTATAACTTGCAAGGGAATTAACAAGATTAACACAAGAATTATCACCTTGAATAAATGCACTAAATAAAGATTTATCATCGAGATCTATATAGTCTAAATAATCTTTTCTAACCGTAATATTTCTATTCTTACTAATATCTGCTATAATACTTTCAAGCTGCTTAACTCTGTTTTTTTCTTTCCGACCTTCGTAAAAATGATAATTTACAACCGGTTCGGTTAAAATCGGTATGAATTCTGATTTATTAAGATCAACATCTTTTAAGTTTGAAGATATAAAACCGATATCGGTTGAATCAACTTCGCTCGGAACTTCATCCAAACTGCCGATATCTTCAAAAGATAAGTCGTCGGAAAGATTATCCATGCCAAGATCAGTCGGATCGGATATATCGGAAGTTGTTAAAGCATCTGCTTTAGACATGCTTAAAGAAAAGGCTTTATTAATTTTAAGCCCTTCTTTAGTCTTTGAAAAAACAACAATTTTGGTATCGCTACCCTCACAAGAAACACATACTAAAGATTTCATTTATTATACCGCTTTTAACAGTTGGCGTATTCTTGTTTTATTATTTGCAAAAGAAACAGCACTTTCTTTCGAGATTCTTCTTTGCTGATATAACCTGATTAAATCTTGTTCCATCGTAATCATTCCAAGATTTCCCCCTTGGTTTACCATCATGTATATTTCGCTTGTATTATTGTTTTTTATTGCCGCTCTTACACTTGGCGTAACAACTAAAACTTCTTTTGCAAGCACTAATTTTCCATCTATGCCCGGAATCAATTTTTGGGATACAATGGAAATAAGAACATCTGCAAGTCTCATTCTTACCCTCTCTTGCTCGGCGGGATTTACTTCCGCAATAATACGGTCAATCGATTCTACCGCCGATGACGTATGTAATGTAGAAAAAACTTTATGACCGGTATCGGTAACTTCCAGAGCCGCCATTATCGTATCGGGATCTCTCATTTCTCCTATAACAATTATGTCGGGATCCTGACGTAATGCTTGAACTACTCCTTCTTGAAATGAAAGAACATCTCTGCCGACTTCTCTATGTTTTATTATAGAGACATTTGAATTATGAACATATTCAACCGGCGATGCTATAATTACTACATGAGCCGGATCAAATTTATTATGATAATCTATAATTGCATCTAAAGTTGTAGATTTTCCGGAACCTGTAATTCCTGTTATAAGAGTCAGTCCGAATTTAATATGACTATGACTCATTGTCTGTAGGGCATAAGGATGAAAACCAAGTGATTCTATGGTTCTCAATCTACTGGAAATTGCTCTCATATTCAATGCTAAAGAATCAAGATCGAAATATGCATCTGCTCTAAACCTGACATCTGCATTTTCCTTAAAATATCTAAAAGTGTAACTAAAATCCAAATTTCTACTTACTAATAAATGTCTTCTTTGATTAATATTCAACAAAGAAGCAATTAAAGTTGACGCTTCGTCTATAGTAAATTGCGGTAAGTCTTTAACTCTTGCTTTAATTCCCTGAACCCTGAACCATACGTAACCGGAAGCTCCGTGCCCGCCTAATTCTATATCGGAAGCATCCCTTTCAATCATAGTCTCAAGTAAGTAATTCGCTAAATTTATAAGGCTGGAGCGGTCTTCGACGGATAATTCTTCAATATGATCGACAATATAATTTACTCTTTCGGGACCAAGAACCGATTGCGGAATTTGCCTTGAAAACTTTGTGAGAATTGCTTTTGATTCGTTTGTCATGTATTTAAATACAAAATGGAAGTTTTGTTATATTATTATCGAACAAATATAATATAAATTTAATTAAATATAATAAAATTTTTTAATCTTCTGTAGTTGCAGATAATACTTCCGTTAAAGATGTGAGTCCTAGTTTAACTTTTTCAAGCCCACTGTCTCTAAGAGAATGTGTGCCGTCTTTTTTTGCTTGTATCCTGACTTTTTCTTCATCAACATCCATACCTGAACGTACAATGATTTGACGAATTTCTTTAGTAAAATAGAGCGCTTCATGAATGGCCATTCTTCCTTTATAACCGGACTGGTGGCATTGATCACATCCTACTGCTTCGTAAACCTCGTAGTTTTTCCATTCTTCAACATCCAACCCCAGGGCTTTCATTTCTCCTTCGTTAAATTCCGTTACTTTCCTTTTACAATTATTGCAAAGTTTTCGTATAAGTCTTTGTGCAACAATTATATTTATTGCATAAGCAATTAGGAAAGGTTCTATTCCCATTTTATATAAACGGGCAACAGCACTTGGAGCATCATTAGTATGCAAGGTAGAAAAAGTCAGGTGACCGGTATTAGCTAATTTAATCGCAGTTTCGGCGGTTTCCTTATCACGCATCTCACCAACCAGCACAATATCCGGATCGTGTCTTAAAATGGACCTGATTGCTTGTTCAAAATTCATTTTATGACCAATTTTTAACTGGCGAGCTCCCTCAATCACGTATTCAACAGGATCTTCTACGGTTAATACATTTTTTGTAGGATCAATAACTTGGTACAAAGCTGCGACAAGCGTTGTACTTTTACCACTACCCGTAGGACCGGTTAAAATAATCATTCCCTGCGGTTGACTTATAGCTTTACTAAAAGCATCCTGAGCATAACCGATTAACCCCAATTTACTTAAATCCTTTATAACGTTTCTATCATCTAGAATTCTTATAACAATAGTTTCAAATTTATTTTTTAATTCTGTTCCTACCATCGGCAACACGGAAACCCTGTAACGGATAATGTGTTTATCAATTTCTCTTTGAATAAATCCGTCCTGCGCTCTCTCTCTTTCAAATCTATCCATCCCCCTGGACCTATCCTTAACAACTGCCATTACAGCTTCGGGCAAAGTATTTTCCTGTGTATACCAAAGAGATAACTTGCCGTCTTGTCTAAAATGTATTTCGGTTTTATTCCCGCTCTTCGGAACAATATGAATATCACTTACGCCTCTTCTAACTCCTTCTACTAAAGCAGCTTCCACAAGGTTGACTAATGCGCTTTTATTAATTTCAGAATCTAATTCTTCTTCGCTAACATTGGAATCCTCGGTTTCTACATCCAGTAATTCTCCCGATTCTTCAACCATTTGCAGAAATTCATTCTCTGGCGGAACAAGAATTTGAATTAACTTATCATAATCCTTCTTCTTTATATAAGTCAGCTCATATTTTTTTGCGTTTAACGCATAGGCAATTTTGGTAAGTGATCTATCGGTTGGATCTACAGCTGCTAAAATTAACTTATCTCTAATTCTTTCATCATATTTATATGGAATAACTCTATGATCTAGTAGTAATTGTTTAACCTCATCACTCTGTTTATCTAATAATTTTTTTAGTTCCTCAAGTCTTTTTTCTTCAAAATCTTCCGGTTTAATATTTATTTCTTTAAATGCATACAGAACTGCAACTTCTTTAAAAATAATATCGTGATCAAAATTAAAATCCTGGACAAGTATTTGAGCAAGGTTTCGTTTCAGCTTAGTTCTATCATTCTGTTTTACCTGTAAAGCCTGCTCTAATATCTTAGTATCGATTATTCCTTTCTTTAATAAAAGGTAACCAATTTTGTCCGTCATTTCTAATTTTGTTTCAAGCATATTTTAAGTTCTTTATCCAATTTTTTGCTTTTAATCTTTTCCTTAATCTTAATCTATTTCTTGCTCTTAAACAGCGATTCGGGTCAAAATTAAATTTAGTTCACCGGATGCGGTGCATAAAAACAATACGGCGGTTGCCGGATGTTTAATAAAAAATATTTTCTAACTAATTAAGCAACCTTCGAAATTTTTCTGAAATATTTAGAATTTATATTATTTTTTATTCATAAAAGTAATTTTATTTATTCTCTATTTATTAGCAGCCTCGAAGGTTTTTCCCAAAACCACTTTAGTTTTAGTATAATTCTTGTAAAACAGATTACTAATCTGTTCTACGTAAAATTAGGATCTGAATTGCTGCTCTTAATCTATTGTTTACTCTTACTCTATTGTTTAATCTTAATCTATTACTTATGTTTTATCTTTGACTTTTGACGGAATAACTGAAATACCATTACATTACAGGTGATTTTGGACTAATTGTCGCAGTTTCCGCAGATACTAAAGTTAGTCCAATCATTACTATCATTATAACCATAGCAATAAAAACTTGAACCATTTCTATAACATTTTTTAACCTGAAAACCGTTTCGCTTTCATAATAATTTGCTAATTGCTTAGCGGTATTTCTTATTGTACCGGTTTCCTCGCCGGAATGAAACCTGGAAATTGCAGTATCTGTAAAGACACCGCTTGCTGCAAGTGCATCGGTTAGACCAATACCTTTACTTATCATTAAAGGGATTGATACATTCTTTATTTGATTCTCAAAATATTTGTTTCCTGTTGCTTCAGCTGCAATTCTAATCGGTTCAATACTTTCCGCCGAACCGCTATAAAGGGTATAAAATACACGGCAAAATACTTCAATATTTGTTTTATGTATTAATGAACCCATAATAGGCATTCTCATTATGTATTTATCAACTACAAGGCGACCTTTCTCTGTTTTCGCATAACGCCATAATAAAATTGGCGGTAGAAAAATTACAAGCGATATCATAATGGGGTGAGTCATCAAAAAATCACTGAACTTTAGTGTAGCTGCCGTCATTGGCGGTAGAGGAATATCAAACTTCAAAAATAGTTTAGCAGTTTCCGGGAAAATATAACCGACATAAAACAAAACAGCTAAAGCTAAAATAAATAAAGTAATCATCGGTGTAATTAATGCGCTTCTTAAATTTTTTCTAAATTCCTGCCTTCTTTCCAGGAACTTTGCCGTGGCTTTATAAATCTCTGCCATATTACCGCTTTTTGAAGCAAGTCCAAGCATATATGCAGTAAACTTTCCAAAAACCGACTGATACTTCATATATGTTGCTTCGCTATCAGCGCCTTTTTTAAGTTCATTATTTATTTGTTTTAAGGTCTCCCGGAGCGTTTTATTCTCAAGGTCATTAGTAAGCAAGGTCATTATTTCACTGTAAGGCAGCTTTTGTTCCAATAGTTCGGCGCTGATTTTAACAAACGAAACAATTTCCTGCTGAGGGGGTTTCATGTTAAAGTCAAATAGTTTTCTATTAACGGAAATAACCTGGTAACCCAATTTGGTTAGAGCATTTCTTACCTCCTCTTTGCTGAATGCTTTTTGCTCCCCGGTTGTTGGTTTTTCGTTACCTTTTCTTACTTTATATAGAAAGGTAACTTTTTTTTCGATTGCCTTAGTTTTCAGCTGGTGCTTTTCGACCAGTTTTGCGATTTTGCTTTTGCCGTCTTTGTATGTCGATGCTGTTATTGTTCCAACAATATTTTGACCGTTAGGTCTGACCGCATTAAATCTTAATTCTATCATATTATTATTACTTATTTAAATGTGAAGGGCTAATAAAACTTTCTGATGTTCTATTAGCCCTATTAAATCAAATAACTAGTTTTTAGAATCGAACTATTTCTATTTTAGTTTAGTTGTTAATTACCGTTGATATTGCAGTTGGACTAACCGTCATAGTTACTTTAACCGGTGAGCCTCCGTTTTTTTCGGTACCTGTACCAACCAACGTAACCGATTGTGCTCCTACTGTTGGTGTATATATTCCATTTGCTGTTGTATCCAATTGTGCCGGGATAGTCCATGGTGCACCGCCGGAACCGGTAGAAGCATCAAAAGATTGACCGCCGCCGCCCATTGCGATTGGTTTCCTGTAATATTGCTGTGCCATTGATGCTAATGTTGTTAGATCTGCAATAACCGCATCTCTATTTGAATTAATGCTGCTTGCAGTGAATACGTTTATTCCAACTACTACAGCAATACCAACTATGATAACACCAAGTACGATTAATAATAATTGTTGTTGACCCATTACTTAACTCCTATTGTTTGTGAAAGATATTTGATTGTTTAAGTTTCGTTTTTCGTTATAGAAATAACCAT
>BDSW01000025.1 GCA_002898175.1 bacterium BMS3Abin04 | reverse complement strand
CCCCCAAAAGCTATACGTAATCCCGAAAAAAAAAGTGACTACTCATAATCGTAAACGTTAAAGTACATTCCGCTAGTTGAACAATTATAAAGACTGTAAAATAATTTATGTTTCACCTATTTTTTTAATTGGTAATTTTTGATTCAAACGCTTCTATCTTTTTACGGAATTTTACGGGAATGGCTTTAGATTCCTTTTCACGATAATCAAAATAAACTAACTTGGTAATTGCACGAGCTGAAATTATTTCTTGCGTATCTTTAACTAAAACAATAACATTTTCAATATCCATACTCTTATTCCCTACCTTACTGCAACGCATATAAACTTTAACCAGATCATTTAGCTGAAGAGGAAATAAATAATCAATCTCAATACGTGCAACTATAATGTTAATATTTAGATTATTTTTGCCGGTATTAAATACAGTGCTTAAATATCCGATACGTGATTCCTCTAAATACGAAAGATAGGTCGCATTATTTACGTGCCGGAAAGCATCTAAATCGCGAAACTGTACCCTCAGTTTTACGGAATGGTGGAATTGATTTTTATCAAATTGTTTTGTCATTTTCTCACGCTTAAATTTGTTCTAATTAAAATTAGAAAATTTTCTTTTTGCAAATACACAAAGATTAAATAATAAATATACCCAATTTAGTATATTTTTAAGAAAGTCTTGTATATGTCATATTTTCTTCTGAGATTTGATTATCTATAAATGTATATTTTTAACAAAGTGATATAAGTAAATTGACCGAACAGTTCTTGATAATTGCGCACAGGGGTGAATCGTTTGATGCACCCGAAAATACTTTGGCATCAATTAATCTAGCTTGGGAAAGGAACGATAATGCTGTTGAAATTGACATTCAGCTTACAAAAGACAAAAAAATTGTCGTTATACATGATAAAAATACGTATCGTTTGGCCGGAAGATTTAAAAAAGTATTAGCACAAACTTTAAAGGATCTGCAATTATTAGATATCGGAAAACATAAAGGGAAAAAGTGGGAAGGCGAAAATATTCCTACATTCCAAGAAGTATTAAAAACATTACCCCAAAACAAATACCTTTTTATAGAGATAAAAAGCAGCGGTGAAATTATTCAATACTTAAAAGACATTCTCGATCATTCTTTAATTGACCCTAAGTTTATTAAATTTATTGCTTTCAACAAAAACACGCTGGTAAAATTAAAGGCAGAATTTCCGTGGCATGATTGTTATTGGATTTATAAAAGAATATTATTTTCCAAAAGAATAAATATCTCAAAAATTATTGAGCAGTGTAAAGATGCAGGATTAGATGGTCTTGATTTAAGAGCCGATACTTTAAATAACGAAAGCGAGGCAAGACAAATAAAAAATGCCGGCTTGGATTTATATACGTGGACGGTTAACACTTTTAACGAGACAAAGAAATTTTACGAATGGGGATTTGACGGAATTACTTCGGATAAAGCAAAAATGCTGCAAGATAAATTTGATGTTTACAAAAAGTTAACCACCGAGAAAACATAGATGGCCAAATCAAAAATAATAATTGGTATCCATGGATTGGGTAACAAGCCGCCAAAGATTTTATTTGAAGAATGGTGGAGACTTTCAATTCTTGAAGGTTTAAAAAATATTGGTTACCGGCGTACCAATCTAAATTTTGAATTAGTTTACTGGTCTGATGTACTTCACCCGGTTCCGTTAGACCCTTATGAGAAAGATGAAGATTCAGAACTTTTTCTTGAAGAAAAATATAGTTCTGCCGCAAATAGGAAAGAAGAGGAGAATAATTCGCTCAAAAGTTCGATGGCTCAGTATATAAGAGAGCAATTTAATAATATACTGTTTAACGAAAAACTTCACATTAATTTCCCTTCTATTACGGATTTTATTATAAAACATTTCTTTAAAGATTTATCGGTTTATCTTACGGAAAAGTGTATTTCCGAAAATAATAGAGAGTGTCTTGCAAAAGAGGTTATTCAAGAAAGGTTACATCAAGTACTGCTTAAACATAAAGAGAAGGACATACTTCTTGTATCTCATTCGATGGGAACAATAGTTGCGTACGATGTGCTAAGCAAATACAATAACGAACTTAATATCAATACTTGGGTAACTACAGGTTCACCGTTAGGTGTCCCTTTTATTTACGGCGAACTGAAATTTGAATCCCGTCAAACGGAATCATCATTAGCTGTAACTCCAAATCCGATAACAAGTAATTGGTTTAATCTTGCCGATTTAAACGATAAACTTGCCGTGAACTACGAATTGGATAAACTATTCGCACCGAATATTCATGGTATAAAACCGGAAGCGATGTTGATACACAATGATTATGAAAGCAACGGGATAAAAAATCCGCATAAAACTTACGGATATTTGCGTTCCCCGGAATTATCGCAAATCATTGATAATTTCCTCTGTATTGGGAAGAGTAAGTTTAGTATTTGGATGCGAAAGAAATTTCTCTCTGTCTTTGCAAAATTTAAAAGTAATAATAATTAACCGAACACTTTTGATACATGGGAGAGAATAATATTGAATCGTGATAAAATGATTGCTGCTTTATCTGAGCAAAATAATAGCTGGGATATTATTATCATCGGCGGCGGCGCTACGGGCGCGGGAATAGCAGTCGATGCAGCTTCACGAGGATATAAAACTCTACTATTAGAACAGAACGATTTCGGCAAAGGTACTTCAAGCAGAAGTACAAAATTAATTCATGGCGGAGTGCGTTATTTGCAGCAAGGAAATTTTTCTTTAGTACTGGAAGCGCTTAAAGAGCGTGGTCTCCTTCACGCAAATGCCAGGCATCTAGTTAGTAATCTTTCTTTTGTCGTTCCGAATTATGATTGGTGGGAAGGTACATTTTACGGAGTAGGGTTAAAACTTTATGATATGATGGCGGGTAAATACGGATTTGGAGATTCAAGGAAATTATCCGAAGAAGAAACACTTGCATTAATTCCCACATTGGAAACCGATGGATTGAGAGGCGGTGTTATTTATTACGACGGTCAATTTGATGATGCCCGCTTGTTAATTAACCTCATTCAAACAGCAGCGGAATATGGCGCTACGGTAATAAATTATTTCCGAGTTCACGATTTATTAAAGTCCGAGGGTTTAATTAACGGTGTAATAACTACGGATTTGGAAAATAGTAAAATTTATAAAATTAAAGCAAAAGTTGTGATTAATGCAACAGGCGCATTTTCGGATAGTATTAGAAAACTTGAAAATTCAAATGCAACCAATATTATTGCTCCCAGTCGGGGTACACATATTATTTTAGATAGATCTTTTTTGCCGGGAAACGGTGCAATAATGGTACCGCACACAAGCGACGGAAGGATATTGTTTGCTATTCCCTGGCACAATAAAGTCATTGTAGGCACAACCGATATAGCGGTAGATAAGGCAGATATAGAACCTAAAGCGGACCAAGAAGAAATAGATTTCTTACTGCAGCATGTTAGTAAATACCTTACTAAAGATCCAACGTACAAAGATATTTTAAGTGTCTTTTCCGGAATTAGACCTTTGGTTAAGTCAGGCGCCTCAGAAAACAGTTATGCAATTTCCAGGGAACATACGATTAATATTTCGCGCGGAGGGCTGCTTACAATAGCCGGCGGCAAATGGACAACTTACAGAAAAATGGCGGAAGATACCGTTGATGAAGCTATTATTTTGGGACAGCTGGAACCTAAAAAATCTGTTACTGAAAATTTGCGTATTCACGGATGGACAGAAGAGGAAATAGATTTTAACTATTTCGGCATGTACGGATCCGATGCCGAGTTCGTAAGAACTTTATGCAACCAATATAATATGTATAAACTTCTTCATCCTTCTTTATCCATACATGAAGGCGAAGTAATATGGGCAGTTAAAAATGAAATGGCTCGGACAGTTGAGGATTTCCTTTCACGCAGGACAAGAGCATTACTCCTTGATGCCAAAGCGAGTTTAGAAACAGCGCCCAAAGTAGCAAAGATAATGGCTAAAGAACTAAACCGAAATCATTTGTGGATAAAGGAACAAATAAAGAGCTATACTGAATTAACCCAAAATTATTTACCTAAAGATTTATAGCTGCGAATCAATAACTTCGGAAATAATTTCTATTGCTCTTTTGATATCCTCAAAACTTACATCCATATGAGTAACTGCTCTTACGGTACCTACTTTCCCGACGGATAATAATAAACCTTTTCCCTTACACTTTAGTAGAAAATCATCAATCGGCATATTGACCGGTGAGAAAATTAAAATATTCGTTTGTACACTTGAAGAATCAATTTTAAATCCGTCGTTCGGAATCAGAAAATCTGCAAGCATTTTTGCCTTATCATGATCTTCTTTTAATCTGTCAATGTTATTCTCTAAAGCAAAAAGACCGGCAGCGGCAATTATACCAAGTTGTCTCATTCCCCCGCCCCAAGCTTTTCGCACACGGAAAGCTTCCGTAATAAACTCTTTGCTTCCGGCAATCACCGATCCGACCGGAGCACCCAATCCTTTTGATAAACAAGTTGAAACCGAATCAAAATAATAAGCATAGTTTGCGACATCTATTCCGGTTGCAACTGAAGCATTCCATATCCGGGCTCCGTCAAGGTGCATCACTAAGTTATGCTTATCTGCAAGCGCTCTGAGATTCTTTATATTAAGAATAGGATGAATTGTTCCGCCTGCCCTGTTGTGTGTATTCTCAACTTCAATTACTCTTGATCTCGCCATATAATATGCGCTTGTAGGTCTTATAAAAGGCTCAACTTGATCGGGAGTAAAAACACCGCGCTCTCCCTTTATAGGCATAAGCTGAATTCCGCTCAGTGCTGCAGGGGAACCGGATTCATATTGTAAAATATGTGCATCCGCTTCACAAATTACTTCATCACTTGGCTGTGTTAAAACATTTAAGCTTATCTGATTTCCCATAACTCCGCTCGGGACAAATAGAGCAGCTTCTTTCCCGAGAAGTTCAGCCGCATAACTTTCGAGTTTATTTGCAGTAGGATCTTCTTTATATACATCGTCGCCAACCTCCGCGTTATACATTGTCTTTCGCATTTCTTCAGAAGGTTTTGTAACAGTGTCGCTTCTTAAATCAATAATGTTTTTCATACTGTTCCCCAATAAAAAATGTTATTTAATTTTCCTTTTAATTTCTATACCGACAAATAAAATGATAGTTAAAACGGAAATGAAACACACGGTATAAGGAATGAACAACGGATACCTTGTATAAAAGGTCAATCCGCTTCTTAATTCAACTTCTCCAACTAAACTTGTTCTCGTAAACATTTCCGTATGTTTAATTGTATTTCCCAAAGGATCAATAATACAGCTTATACCTCCGTTGGCAGCTCTTACAACAGTTCTTCTATTTTCAACCGCACGTAAAACACTAATTTCTTTATGCTGGTAGGGACCGCTTGAATTCCCGTACCAACTGTCATTTGTAACAATTGCAATAAAATTCGCTCCCTTCTTTACGAATTGAGAAACAAAATCGGGATAGATTGATTCAATACAAACAACAGCTCCAACATTATATTGTATTGATCCTTCCTTTATTTTCATAACAACCGTATCCCTTCCGGTATTCCAGCTAGAGATTCCGACATTCCACTTAAGCCATTTATTTAACCATGGAAAATATTCAACATAAGGTATTTTTTCTCCAAAAGGAACGAGTTTAATTTTACCATACTTTTGAATCTTTGCTTCATTCGGGTTAAAACCTAAAATAGAATTGTATGATGTATAAAGTGTTTTACTGTTTTTAACAGGTTTAGCGTGCGGGGGAGCATTTTCGGGATTAGGAAAAAATTCAACGTTCGGCATACCGGTTATTAAAGATACATTGTTTGAATCCAAATATTTACGAATTTGAGTTACTTCTTTAGAATAGCGCCCGGAAAGAAGATAAACCGGGAGAGCAGTTTCGGGCCAGATTAGTAATTCAGCTCCCTTTTTAATTGCAGAGTCGGATAAACTTAAATACAAATCCAGTTGAGCGTCCAGGTTCCCTGCATCCCACTTTTTATTCGGATTCAAGTTCGGCTGTATTAAACCAACTTCTATTTTTTTATTACTATGAACATAATTATTAATTTTAATAACGCCATAAATTAAGGGAACAAATAAAATAAGCAATGCAATTAAAATATATCTTATATTAAATTTTTTGTATTTGATGTAATCAAAAATTACTTTATAAATCGTAACATTTGCATAGAGGATAAGTAAAGAAAGTCCGTAAACGCCAACAATATCAGCAATCTGAATATATTGATTAAAGTATGGTAAACTATTCCCCAGAGTTAACCAAGGAAATCTAAATTCAGTAATGCTGTAAGCAAATTCATACGAGACCCAAAATATTGGCAGCAGAAATAATGAAATTTGTCTGCTTAATAATTTTTTCGAAAAATAATATAACGTTGAAGGAATCAAAAAAAGGATGGGGTTAAAAAACATCAGAACCGTACCGGAAATCATTAAAAACGGGTCTGCGTCGGGTGTCCAGCTGCCGACCCAGTAAAGGGTAATTATATTAAAAATAAAAGCCGTAAAGTAGGTGAAGCGATTAATCTCGGCTAGACCGTCTAACTTTTCCAAGACATATAAATAAGGAATAAGCGCAATAAAAACAAAATACGGCAGCGGTACCGGTGGGAAAGAAATACCTAAAAGAATCCCGCTTAATAAACCAAACAGCAAATTTCTTCTGTGTTTTTTTCTTTCTTCTTTAGTTGAGTATCTCTTAAATATGTTTTTAAAAAAAATCAAATCTTCTTTTCCTTCTTTAAATAATATTTAATAACGAAAAACAAAATGATAATTCCGGTCAAAACATAACCAATGTAGGAATATGTCGTTAGATAGTAATCTATTAATTCTACGTTATTCCCAAGCTGCATTCCGAGATAAATTATAACTGTATTCCAAAGGAAAGCGCTTATTAAAGCAAATAAAAATGTTTTTTCAACATTCAGTTCATGTACACCTGTAAAAAAACTGATTACCGATCTGGTTCCCGGAAGAAATCTATTAGCAAGTATTATCCAATAACCATATTCACTAAACCAATGATCGGTTTTACTAAGGGCATCTTTACTAATAAATTTTAATTTACCGCTCCTTAATACTTTTTCTCCAAAAAAATAACCGACCGAATACATTAAAATAAACC
>BDSW01000024.1 GCA_002898175.1 bacterium BMS3Abin04 | reverse complement strand
GTTTCGGGGTCCGGGTTAGCAAGTTTAATCTCCATACCCATCATAACTCTGCCTACTGCTCTAAACTTAGTGTTTTTTTCATCATCTCCTGTAACGACAGGCGATGTTTCTGACAAACCGTAACCGATTGCATAAGGAAACTTTGCTTCCCTTAAAAAACGCTCAACTTCGTAAGCTAAAGCTGCTCCTCCAATCGGAAATATTTTTAGATTTCCTCCGAAAGTTTTAAGCAATTTCTTACCTGCTATTTTATGTAATTTTTTCCTCACTAAAGGTAATTTATACAAGGTTTTTACAACATGTTTTTTATTTAACTCCGGAAGAATTTTAAGTTTAAATATTTTTTCAATTATAAGCGGAACAGACAAAATAATAGTCGGTTTAACTTTTGCCATTGCAGGTAGTAATGCCGATGCTGTTGGCGGTCTGTCTAAGTAATAAATTGATGCACCGTTTATAACAGGGGCAATCATTCCTAAAGTACACTCAAAAGTATGAGCTAAAGGCAAAATTGAAAGAAGTCTGTCCTCGGGAACAATCGACACCATGTTTAATGTGGCTACTGCATCATGAACAATATTTTTATGGGTTAACATAACCCCTTTTGAGTGACCTGTTGTTCCGGATGTATAAACAATTGAAGCCAGATCGTCTTCGTTAACATTTCTTTGACTTTTGCTTATAAGTTTATACGCTGCAGCTAATATTTTATCAAATTCTCTTTTTCCCGTTTTAATGGCATCCTTAAGAAAAGCATTGCTGGTTCTAGGCGGGACAATACTAAAATCATCAATTAAAACAATTGTTGAAACTTCTTCATAATCACAGCCCTCTACTTTCTCGAACAATTTTGCCGATACAAATACGGCCTTGCTGCCGGAATGGCGAATTATATGCCTAATTTCTCCTGCAGAGAATTCCGTCATGATGGGTACAACTACTGCGCCCATTGAAGTAATTGCAAAATAAGCGATGCCCCAATTGGGTTTATTCTCACTTAAAAGAGCAACTTTGTCTCCTTTATTTATTCCGCGCTCTTCCAGAAATGCGGAAATGGATTTCACCTTTTCACCAAATTCTTTATACGTTAATGATGATCCGCTGATTTCAGAGAATGCAACTTTATCTCCGAAAGAATCAGCACTTACTTTTATAACTTCAGCCAAAGTGAATTTTGATAATTTTTTCATTTGTATTTCCTCGTATTCTTTTTTCTATTCTAAATTAACAAATTTTTTATAAAAAGTTTTTTGGTTAGAATTTATATTTACGTTATTAACTTTCTTATACAGCAATTATTTGGTTAATCTTATTTTTAAAATAAAAAACCCGATCCATTTGACCGGGTTTTAATTTTAACAACACTTTTATTATTATGCTTTTTCTTCCCAAACCCGGCACAATTCAACAATCATTTTAGTAGCCATTTCCATATCCTGAATAGCAACATACTCGGTAACAGCATGGAAATTATGACCTCCGGCAAACAAGTTTGGAGTTGGAAGTCCCATAAAACTTAGTTTTGAACCATCAGTACCGCCTCTAATAGCCGACTGTATTGGTGTAATGTTTAATCTTTTAAGCGCTTCCAAAGCGTTAGCTTCAATTTCAGGATGCTGATTCAAAATATTTTTCATGTTTCTATACTGTTCAATAATCTCAAAATTGTAATTTGAACCGGGAAAAGCTTCAACTGTTTTCTTAACCAACTCTCTAAGAAAATCTTCATATTCTTTAAGTTTTGCATCAATAAAATCTCTTATGATAAACTTAATAGTAGTTTTTTCTTCATTCCCGTTTATCTGTATAGGATGCACATAACCTTCTCTCCCTTCAGTTGTTTCAGGAGATAATCTATCCTTCGGAAGAAGTTCGATGAAATGCGATGCCATTTTCATTGAGTTAATCATTTTACCTTTTGCATAACCAGGATGAACATTTTTCCCGATAAAATCAATATTAACTGCATCTGCACTAAATGTTTCTGTTTCAACTTCGCCTCTTGTTCCGCCGTCAATTGTGTAAGCATATTTTGCCCCGAATTTTTCAACATCAAAATGCTCCGTTCCGCGTCCAACTTCTTCATCGGGAGTAAAACAGATTTTAATTGTACCGTGCTTTACTTCAGGATGCTGAATTAAATAATTCATAGCATCCATTATTTCCGCAATACCGGCTTTATCATCAGCACCTAAAAGAGTTGTACCGTCTGTAGTAATAATATCAAGCCCAATCATATCTTTTAATTCAGGATTATTATCAGCTCCAATAACTTTTCCGTTTTCCAATGTAATATCGCCGCCTTGATAATTTTTAACTATTTTGGGATTTACATTTTTCCCGGTAACAGCCGGAGCGGTATCCACATGAGAAACGAATCCGATTACCGGTACATCCTTTTCGGTATTTGAGGGCAGAGTAGCCATTACATAGCCAAAATCATCCATATGAGCATCCTCAAGACCAATTTCTTTCAATTCCTTAACTAAATCTTTCGATAGTTCCAACTGCTTAGGATCACTCGGAAAAGTTTCTGATTCTTCATCAGATTGAGTATCGTACTTAACATATTTTAAAAACCGGTCAACACATGTAAATTGATAATTTGAATCAAACATTTTATACCTCAAAGTTTAAGAATATTGTTTATTTTATTATTAGTAATAACAAAAATATTACATAAATTTAACCAAAGAATTTGTAGTTACCAAAAATTCGAAATAATTGTTTAATACAAAATGTTAACTAAGTTAAAACTACATAAACTAAAGTTAAATTATAAGAATTAATCCACAGGTATAAAAGATGAATACTATTGAACTTATTACTAAGAAGAGAAACGGGAATTCATTAACTAAAGGTGAAATTGAATATCTAGTAATGAATTATACAAAACATAAAATCCCCGATTATCAGTTTTCTGCATTCTTAATGGCAGCTTTTTTAAATGGCTTAAACAAAAACGAGACATCTGCATTAACAAAGTCGATGTTACATAGCGGAAAAATACTGGATCTATCAGCAATTCCCGGATATAAAATTGATAAACACTCAACGGGAGGCGTAGGTGACAAAACATCTTTAATTATCGCTCCTATTGTTGCAGCTGCGGAAGTTAATGTGCCAATGATTTCAGGTAGAGGTTTAGGTCATACCGGCGGTACATTAGACAAACTTGAAGCCATCCCGGGATTTAAAACCAGCTTGAATTTAACTCAATACAAAAATACATTAAAAAAATGCGGAGCTGTATTAATTGGACAAACAAAAGATATTGCTCCGGCTGATAAGTTAATATACGCTTTAAGAGATGTTACAGCAACGGTGGAATCAATTCCCTTTATCACTGCAAGCATTATGAGTAAAAAACTTGCCGAAGGAATTGACGGTTTAGTTTTAGACGTTAAAACCGGCAGCGGTGCTTTTATGAAAAAACAGAAAGATGCAGAAGAATTAGCAGCATCTTTGATAAATACAGCTAAATCCTTTAAGAAAAAAGTAATTGCATTGATTACAGATATGAATCAACCACTTGGGAACTATATAGGCAACTGGTTTGAAGTTTATGAAAGCATCCAAATTCTTCAAGGCAAATATGTAGAAGGGCTTTCCGAAATCTCAATGAATCTTTCGGGGGCAATGTTATTCCTAGGAAATAAAGTCAATTCAATAGAAGAAGGAATAGAACTCTCAAATGAAATGATAAAAAGCGGAAAAGCATTTAAGAAATTTGTAGAGATTGTTAAACTGCAGGGTGGAAATGAGTTTTACATTCTTAATCCTGAAAAATATCCAAGCACTAAATACTCTGAGAAAATTATTTCGTCCAAAACAGGATATCTGCAAAAAGTAGATACATTTAACATTGGAGTTGCCTCCCTTGAGTTAGGTGCAGGAAGAAGAACAAAAGAAGATATTATAGATCCCAAAGCGGGTATTATTTTTTATCCCAAAATTGGTAATAGAATTAAAAAGGGATCCGTTGTTGCAGAGTTATATTCCGATGATAAAATTAAAATTGAAACAGCAAAAAAATTAGTTGAAGATTCCGTAACTCTCTCAACTAAAAAAACAAGCAAAACAAAACTGATAAAAAAAATTCTGAAGTAATAATTGTAAATTTTGAATAATCACTAATCATAAGTGTATAATAATAGTAATATCATTTAATAAATAGGAGAATAAAATGACTTTTATATTCGCAATACTAGTAGGAATAATCGCTATTGTAGCTTATTTCAATTTAAAGAAAGCTCGACGTAAGCAAGAAATGGTTTTTGCAGGATTAACTGCTCTTGTAGCTTTTGTAATTGCAATTTTACAAACTTTTACAGTCGTTCCGGCCGGTACGGTTGGCGTTGTTGATTTTCTGGGTAATGTTAGCGACAACACTTTAAAAGCAGGGGTAAATATTGTAAACCCGTTGGCAAAGGTTGTTAAATTCAGTATTAAAACTCAAGAGATGAAAGAGATTATGAACGTTCCATCGGAAGAGGGTTTAAGCGTACAGCTTGAAATAAGTTTATTGTACAAGTTAAACCCCGAAAAAGCAAACGAGATATATAAAACAGTCGGGCCAAACTATACCCAAATAATTCTAATTCCGCAATTTCGATCGGTTGTACGAAGTGTTACCGCAAGATACCAGGCAAAAGCCCTGTATACGGCTTCCAGAGAAAAATTAGCCGGCGAAATATATGATGAATTAAATAAACTTGTAGGTCCACGCGGTATAACAATAGAATCCAGTCCATTAAGGCAAATAGTACTGCCTCCGGGATTAACAAAATCAATTGAAGAAAAACTGCAAGCCGAGCAGGAAAGTCAAAGAATGGAATTTGTATTAAACAAAGAAAAGCAAGAAGCAGAAAGGAAGCGTATTGAAGCTAAAGGAATTAGAGACTTTCAAGCAATAGTTTCTGAGGGTATTAATCAGAACTTACTTAGATGGAAAGGAATTGAAGCAACTGAAAAACTTGCAAATTCTAAGAATACAAAAGTAATTATTATCGGCTCAGGCAAGGACGGATTACCGATAATTTTAGGAAACAATTAAAGAGCCGTTGAGAATGGGAAATGGAGAATTAACAATTTAGGTCCGGCTCATGACAGATGACAATTTAAGCCCGGTAATTGGTGGACGGACAATTGCCGGCTGAAAACTCAGAATTGAATAGCAGTATGAGTTAATGCGGTATTGATTTTATATACGAATCAAACTATAAATAAAAAGATAATTTTAGGATACTGTTTCTTTCCCTAATTTTAATCGAACTCTGAAACAAAAGTAAGAGTAAGAAATATAAATTTAATAAACAAAAAGCCTTCTTACTCTTACTTATGCTATTACTCTAATTTTAATAGCTATTCAAAACTTAAATTTTTAATAATGAGGGAAACAATGGCAACACCGACAAAAATAAATCTTAACGGACAAGAGTCGCTTACTATCGAGTGGGACAACGGAAAAGTTTTTACTTATCCTCTTAAATTTTTACGAGATGAAACTCCCGATGCAAATAATAAAGGGGAAACAATACTTTGGAAACACTATCCCGCACCGCCGCAAGGACCGGATAAACCCGGCAAGTATGAAATTGTCAATATTGAAGTAGTTGGAAGTTATGCTATAAACATTAAATGGAAAGATGGTTATAATTATGGAATTTATTCATGGAACATGCTTCTACAAATGGGTGATTTTTTACAAGTGAGAAATAATCTTAAAAAAGATTTAAACATCTAACACAATAGCATTGGACTTTTATACTGTTTATTTTTAACTTCAACTAAGTAAAATTTCAGGTGCTTTCTTTAGACTCTACTTTAAATTTGTATTATTATAATATAAATTTTGTACTATTCTTTTATTCATTTTATTTTAAAATCTATTCGAGATTTAAAATGAAACTAAAATTAAAAAGTTTTCTCAAAAATTTTTCCCGCTACTTTTTTCTTTTTTTATTAGGAGTTCTTCTTCTATATTTTCTAATTAGCGGTTATGAAACAGCCGATGACATTACTTTTAATCAAGGACAAGTAGTAATAACTATATCGCAATTATTAGATGATGTGTTTTCGGCTCATCTTAATTTGAGAGAATTAGAGGAGCGTAAAGACAATAAATATGCTATTAAGTATAGAAAAAATATTGAAGACGCACTTTACAGAATTGATCTTATTCTAAACGGACAAACAGTTGATGGGAGAAAAATATATCCTATAAGAAATAAGGAAATGAGAAACAATCTTAAAGAAGTTAAAATTCATATTAATCAATTAAAACCGCTAAGCAGCAAAATAATAAAAAGCAACTATCAGTTTATCAATGCAGAAAATCGGAGTAAATTCCACAATATATTCGATAATATTATAATTAGACTCAATAAAGCGAAAGTTAATATAAGGAATCACTTTAATTTAAATAGAACAAACTTTCATAAATATGAAATCCTGTCAATAATTTTCAGCACTCTGTTAATAATTGCTCTTGGTTTTGTACTTGTTATAAATGATAGACGAAAATTGAAGGATATAAAACTACTAAATAATGCCAATGAAGCCCTCAAAGAGAAAATTGAACAGCAATTAATTACAAGACAAAAATTACACGATGAAATTCAGCAAAATAAGATGATTCTTGAAACTACGCTGAACGGATTTATTCTTCTTGATACAGAGGGAAATATTGTTGACGTAAATCCTTCTTATTGTGAAATGATTGGATATTCCGAAGAAGAATTGTTAAGAAT
>BDSW01000023.1 GCA_002898175.1 bacterium BMS3Abin04 | reverse complement strand
GGTTATCGTAGCTTTGACGCTTTTCATTTTGAACAACATCTTGTTGATTAATAAATGCTTCTTGAGTGACGGTGCTTAGCAAAAACCCCATGCGATCCGATTCAAGCCAAAGAGCCATTTCCAACGCATTATTTGGAACTATTTCGTAATAACCCGTACCGTCTTTAAATGTAAAACCGTTCAAGGTTCCGCCGGCTTCCTGAATTTTTTTGAAGAACTGATCTTGCCCTACATCCTGAGATTCTTGAAACATCATATGTTCAAACAGGTGTGCGAAGCCTGTCTTTCCTACTTTTTCACGGTTAGAACCAACGTGATAAACAACCGCAACCGAAGCTATCGGGTCTGAATGATCTTCGTGGATAATAACGGTTAGACCATTTTTTAATTTGTACTTTTGATAATCGATCTTGAATTTTGGTTTTTGCGAACATGCTGCAAACAGGAGGGAGATTATAATTAACATTAACGTAATTAAAAAGCGTTTTCTCATATCGACCCCTTGAACTAGTTAGTTATAGAAATGGTTTAGTATTATAAAACAATAAACTTAATTTATTGATTTATTGTATTGAATTCAATTTATGAATATAAAATATTAAGAACCGAATTATTTTATGTAAATAAAAAGATAAGTTATTTAAACTAATTAAGAAAAAATCTTGTAAAAGTGTTAGAGTGTTATGTAAAAAGTTATTCACTAATTTTTCTGATAGTACAAAGATTATTCACTTTGATTTTTTATATTTATTAAGAACATTTTAACAATATTAGGAGAAAGCATGAAAAATTACAAATCATTATTTGTTGGAGTTTTAGCTGTGCTGTTTTTAACCGGTTGCGGCGGGGAAAAGAAAGAATCGGCTAAGGTTGACTCAAACAAAAATATGAGCAAAAAAGAAAGAATAGCCAAAAAGTTTGGTTTAACGGTTTTCGAGTTGGATAATGGAATTGGTCCAATTAAGGAAAAACTAAAATTAGGTCCAATTGATCCTGCGATGGTTGAAAAGGGTAAGGGTTTATTCGAAACCAAATGCGCGTCATGTCATAAATTAGACGAAAGATTTACCGGTCCGGCACAAAGAGATGTAATAGAAAGGAGATCTCCTGAATACATAATGAATATGATACTAAACCCGGAGGAAATGTTAAACAAGCATCCCGAGGCAAAAAAGATGCTGGCTGTATATATGACAAAAATGACATTCCAAAATGTTACTAGAGAAGAAGCAAGAGATATTCTTGAGTATTTCAGATCCGTAGATACCAAAAAGGAAAATAAGTAATTGGAACATTAAATCTATAGTATAAATTAAAACTTAAATTATTGCTTCGGTTGCTGAAAATTGCAGCCGGAGCATGGTTAAAGCAAACTCTGCGAATTAAACTATAGAGCCTCCGCCCATGTCTCTCATCAACTTTTCGGCAGTTTAATTGTGGTAATTTACCAATGCAATTAACGTATACCAAGCTTTTTTAACCTCTAATGTTTAAATGGAATGGAATTTATATATTTATATTATGAAAAATCTTAATTTCCAACCATCCAAATCTAAGTCGGATTTTCATAAAAATTATAAACTGCATGATTTAGCGGAATGGCACGGAAAGAACTTGCTTTTGCAGTGGGGACTCGAATTCAAAAAGTTTGGTGATGATAAACGTTATGAAAAAGTTTGGGAAAAAGGAAAAGATAAACCGGATTGTATAGTTTATTATAATAACAAAAGTCTGCTGATTGACTGGAAAAGTAAACATAAGTCCGAATGGATTGTAAATAAAAGAGCAGTCGACTCGTATGAACAATGGAGCATGAAATTAAATATTCCTGCGGCAATTGTATTTTTTGTCTTTAATGAACAAAATAATTTGATAGACAGAAGGGTTGCATTTTTAAGTAAACATAGTTATTTTCAATCGGAAAGGAAACAATGGGATAAAAATTTTACTATTGAATTTATAACTGATTTACCGCCTTTTACAAAAACAAACTTACTAGCATATTTATTATAGATTAAATGCTGTTCAGGAATTTGAATTCGTTAATTTAATTGTAACACATAAATCATGTGGGAACAAGATAAGATAAAAATAGAATCGATATTTAGAAACTCGAATTCTTCCGACGAACTGTTTGATGCGCTTATCACCTCCTTAGATCACAACTTGTCCGATATTGATCTTTACAAAATACTGTTGGCTAATCCTACTTTAAGTAAAGACGAAATAATAATGTTTACCGAAAAGCTGGGAAAGGAATTTAAAAAATATTCATCGGATTTATATTTGTGGACGGCAAATATTTTTGAAAATAATTGTGAAGATTATGAGTATCTGGAGCAGGCGGTTCAGTATTATAAAAAAGCAGGATTAGCTAACCCGACCGATGAAACACCCTATTTAAACTTATTAAATCTTTATAATTCCGATTTCGAAACACCGGCGAACAAACAAATCTTAAATATTATTGACGAGGGAATCGATAAAGTTAAGAAAAAAAGTAAAGTATATTTTGCATTAGCGGATCATTATAAGAAAGCCGGGAACATTAATTTACAGAAAAAGTATTTAAGTTTAGCCGAAAAATCCGCACGGTTAGAAAATCAATAATAATATCCGATAGTAAAATAAAAATAAAACGGTCCTCTAACAATTACATTTTTAGCTAAAGTATTCTTAAAGAAGAAACTTCTACCGATTGAAAAATTTGCGGGTCCTATCGGCGTATCAAAAGAAAGAGTCGCTCCAATTCCATGCTTTAAGTCTTTAAACCTTATTTGCTCCTGCTCAGCCCAAATAGAACCAATGTTGTATCTAAATTTGAAATAAGAATCAAAAAATAGTTTAAATGGTAAATGATACCTGTATTCTATTGATGCGTTTAGTATTTGCCGACCTCTAAATTCATAGTCCCGGTAACCGAAAAAACTATTTTGACCACCGAGTGAAAACTGCTCGCTTAAAGGTAATGTTCTGTCTGCAAAACCCAGGGTTCCACCAAAAGAAATAGTATGATTTTTATTGAACGTAAAATAGTTTTTATAGTGGGTGTAAAATTTCGTAAACCCAATATCTCCGCCGAATGAAGTTTGTGCAGTTTCGTAATAAGTATTTAATAAAACTCCTTTTGTCGGAAAAGGGTATTTGTTTTGTGAGTCGATTGAAAGCTTAAATGTTAAGCTGGCAATATTTAATTTGTAAGGTGAAAAGCCGGAATAAAAAACCTTGTTTTTTATTTCATCTGTTTGGTATCTTCCTTCAATAATTATGTTGCCGAATTTTTCTACCTGTGCGCCTACTCCCAGTGATGCGCCATAAAATATTTGTCTATACTCGCCAATTTCGGAGCGGGAGATTTTTCTTTCATTTGGCTGGTTATCGTCTTTATAAACATTAACATCGTTTAACTTATAATACCCGCTTATTTTATAGGTTAAATATGTGTTAAAAATTCTATGTGCCAAATGTTCTATGGAATAAGATCTGTTCCTTAAGCCGCCTGAAAACGACGTCCCTAATTCAGTTCCGGTTCCGAACAGATTTTCGTCCCTCAAATCAACAGATGCTTGTGTAAAGTTTTCGTTGTCTATTCTTAATCCAAACCTAAGTACGGTCGATATTTTTTCACTTACTTGAATTATTAAAATGTTCCGGCCTGATTTCCTTTTTAATATAAGTTCTATATTATCAAACAAATTAGTACTCGTCAGGTTTTTCACACCCTCGGAAATTTCATTAAGTTTAAAATAATCTCCTTTATTTATTGGGAATTCCCTCAGAATAACCGTTTTGTTGGTTTTAACATTCCCCTTCACTTTTATCTCAGAAATTATTCCCTCCGAAAGGAAAATATTAATTTCGCTTCCTTGCTTTACAAATTTTACGGAATCTATTTGAGCCAACGAGTAACCCTTGTTTCTGTACAGTCTTAAAATCTCTAACAATGCGGTTAACAAATTTTTAGGATTGTATGGTTGGTTTACCAAGTTGTTAATAATTGGCGACAAGATCTTTGAGTCTATTATAAAATTTCCCGAAAGATTTATTTTTTTTACAACGGGATTTTTTTTATCATCAATTTTAAGTGTGGTTTTTTCGGGAGCAACCTTTATTTTAGCTGAAATATTTTTGTACAGACCTGAATTATAAAGTTTATATAATTCGTATAAAATATCTTTGTTGCTTACGGAATCTTGAGTAAATAACTTATAGTAAACCGTTTTTTCCGTTTCCGTCGGATGTTCGCTTAGCTTTAGGTTTTTATAAAACACGGTTTTTCCCGGTTGAACGGTTTCAAACATTTTTTTTAATTGAGTTTTTATTATGTTGATGTGTTTAAGCGTTGCGATGTATCCTTTCTCGATAGTTTGTGATAAATTGTTAAAGTCGGAATTTTTTTTACTTCCGATTTTAGGTTCTATCAGAACGTCAGTGTTTTTAATTTGTTGTTTTGTAATTATTTCAATTGGGATGCTCACAACTTGATCTGCAATTTCCCATGGATATTTTAATGATTTCTTAGTTCTTAAAGGGCTGGTTGTGTTTACGGCAATAATATAATTGTATCCCAAATCTTTTGCAAATTTAACGGGTAAATTAGCAACCAAACCGCCGTCAACTAATAAAAGGGAATCCTTTTTCACAGGTGGTAAAAGAAAAGAAATGCTTGAGCTTGCCCGCATTGCAAGACTTAATGAACCATTACCAAGAATTTCAGGTTGTCCGTTAACTAAATTTGTACTGACAGCTCTGAATTTGTAAAGTAATTTATCGAAACTTGAGTCAATATGAATCGGAGCGTTTAGTGCGGCAAGTGTTAAAAAGTTAGATACCGATTGCCCTGTGTTGATGTATGTTGGAATGACGGGAGTAAAGTTCTTTAACCTGATTGCAAAAATAGCCTTGTCTTCTGTTATTTTTTGGTCGATAAACAATTCGTTCCTATCCTTTTTCTGAAAAGTAAAAAATGTATTCCATGGAGTATTTTTGACTAGCGAATCCATATCGGAAATATAATATCCGGCGGAATATAAACCACCGATTATACTCCCCATACTTGTTCCTACAATGCCGTCAAACTGAATGTTGTTTTCTTTTAATGCTTTCAAAACGCCAATCTGACTAATTGCACGAGCGCCTCCTCCGCTAAGAACTAAAGCGATTTTAGGAGCATTGGAAATTACTTGTGTCGTAAGTCCAAAAGGAAGATTTTTGTTTTTAAGTTTAAAAGAAAGGGTATCGGTTCTTTGTGCGTATAGAAGGGTTGAAAATAACAAGAGAACAGTTAATAATATGTTTGATTTATTTAACATCTATTACAAATTATTGTTTGGTATTAATACTTGATGTTAATAATATAAACGGAATTTATCACGACAGCAATTGTTTGTAAATATAAAGTAAATATATTTCTAATTTTGAATAAATTAAAAAACCCAACCATCAATAATTAAGAAGTTGGGCTTAAAAATTTAAATAAATTATTTGTAATTAACGTTTCTTTTTCGATCCTTTTGTCTGAGCGGACTTCTGCTGCTCGGCAGCCTCCATCATCTTTTGCATGAATCCACCCTTTTTCTTTTTTGGATTTTTCACGGGGATTAATTCAGATCCCGCTTTCTCATGATTAATAAAATATTGCTGTCCTACAGTAAGCACATTAAACATTAAGTAGTATAAGTTTAATCCGGCCGAAAACCCCATAAACATTAGTGTAAATACAACCGGCATAACATAGACCATAGCTTTTTGGCTGGGATCTTTAATGCTCATTTTCTGCTGGATAAACATCATGATTCCAAGTAAAACCGCTAAGCCGGAAATTTGATTAATTCCAAAAAGCGGTAATTTAAAAGGAAGTTGATAGATTACATCTGGTGAAGACAAATTTGTAATCCAAAGCATAAAAGGTTCCTGCCTAATTTCAATTGCAACCCGGAAGAACGTGAACAGAGCAAACAAAATGGGCATCTGCAGCAGGGTGGGCAAACAGCCCCCTGCCGGATTTATCCCGTAGGTGGAGTAGAGCTTCATCGTCTCCTTCTGTACTTTCTGACTGTCTTCCTTATATTTCTCTTTGATCTCTTTTATCTTAGGCTGAAGCAGTTGCATTTTCCTCATTGACCTATAACTTTGCCTGGTAAGAGGATAAAGCACCAATTTTATTATAATTGAAAAGACAATAATTACCCAGCCGTAATTTGGAATAAACAAATGTAAAAACTTAAAGAGAGGTAAAAGAAGATATTCCGAAATGGGTCTGGTTATAAATTTGAGCCCGAAGAAGCTGCCGAAATCGAATATTGCCTGAAAATTTCTATTATAGGACTTTAACGTATTATACTCAATGGGACCTAAATAAAGCTCAAATGAATCTTTTTGACGGTTTAGATTATTAAATGGAATTTTTAAGTTGGCAGTATAAATTTCACGGTTACCGTATTTATTAAGAATATGTTCTCCCTTGAAACTTGCACCGCCATCATTGCTGGGGTTATCGGGAGAAATAATAATAGTAAAATATTTATCTCGAACACCAACCCACTCAACCTTTCCGTTTATACTTTTTTCAACTTTGTCTCCCGGAGAAGATGCATCAACTACAACCTGTTCTCCGCCGGAGTAAGCGCTGGCGTTTGAATATGTAGCTTCTTGACTGGAATTTTTTTCCAGAAAGTTTATTCCGTTTTCCCATTCAACATCGTATCTGTAACTGCTTATCAACCGGTTCATGTTTTCTAAATCAATATCTGCTTTTAAAGCATAATTGTTTCCATGGAAAACAAATATTTTTTTGATTTTTTCATTGTTTGCAGTACTAAAAGTATAAGCCAGTACGAGCGAATCGTTTCCTGACAACTTATATCGATATTGATCGAGATTACTTTCAAAATCTAATTGTTTTGTGTTAATTAAATGTCCGTTTTTAGTAACGAAGACTAAGTTAAAGTCCCCTCCGTCCCTGTCGTTGATTAACTGGACGTGTTTCTGATAAAACGTTGCCGAATCAGGCAGCTGGTCGTAGTACCAAGTCTTATATTTTTTAAGATAACACTTTCGTATCCTGCCGCCGCGGCTCGTCATTTCGTAAAGTGCAAGATCGGTTTCAATTGTAATTACGCGTTCTTTTTTGTGGCTCTTTTGTAATTCGTTTGCTCCGGCAACAGTATCTTTTACAACCGGTTTAGGTACCGGTATTTTTTTTGCAAGCTCCTGCTTTTTTTGTTCTTTGTTCTTTTTAACAAGAGTTGTATCTGTTGTGTTGTTTGCTTTTGGGGGTTGTGGTTCGGGAGCATTTATGTAAAGCCAAACAACTAATATAAGTCCAATTACTACAAATGCAATAGTGGTTTGTTTATCCATTAATGTATACCAAATTTAAATTATTCATAACGGTACGAAATAGTATGGTTTTCTTATGCTTAATCAACCGGATCATATCCGCCTTTATTGAAAGGATTGCATCTAAGAATTCTCCAAACGGATTTTGCGCTTCCTTTCAAAACACCGTATTTTGTAATAGCTTGAACCGAATATTCCGAACAAGTAGGATAAAATCGGCAAGAAGGAGGAAACATGGGGGAAATAGCGCGTTGATAGGCTTTAATTAAAAAAACGAAAATTTTACTCATCTTAAATTTTGCTCTTAATTTGATTCATAAGTTCAATAAAATCCGGTAGTATGTTTTTTAAGAATATTTTTTTATTTTTTTTCTGATTAAAATTGTTTGGAGAAAAGACAATTAAGACAAATTTTTTTTTATTTATAGCTTCCGAAATTAATCCTTGTTTGTTTTGCCGGTATGCTTCTCTTAATAATCGTTTTACCCTGTTTCTCCAAACGGCATTGCCCAGTTTTTTATAAACGGCAAAAGCAACTTTTACTTTCGGTTTAATACAATTTTCTTGATAATATATTGCTTTAAGATTATGATTCCTTGAATAAACAATGGTTCCATTTGCGTAAACTAAGGCAAATAGTTTTTTAAGTTTGATTCTTTCTTCTTTTGAAAGACCAAATTTTTTCAAAGCTAGAATTCAGAACTTACTGATAATTTTTTTCTGCCTTTAACCCGTCTTCTGGCTAAAACTTTACGACCGTTTTTGGTAGCCATCCTTTCACGAAAACCGTGTTTATTTTTTCTTTTCCTATTACTAGGCTGATATGTCCTTTTCATTTATTACCCATTTATTTTTAAAAATAAGAAAGCAAATTTAAATATTTTATTCTAAATAAACAATTTTTACAGAATCATGCAACTTAAGTAAGTTTATGTTTTTATACAACCCTAAAATCCGTTCGTTCAGTTCCCAAAGTAATTATCTTCATAAATACGCCTCCTTTCTCATCTTGAAACATTACATCTTGTTTTGATATGAATCACAATTTTGCCTTTTAAACAAAAACCTGATATAAAACAAGTAATTACGATGTTTTACCAAATGGCACTGTAGTTGCATTATATAAAAATAATGTAAGGGAACGGGAACAAAATGAAGAAATTAAACTTTTTTACAAAGATATTTTTGATGCTGATGGCATCATTTTCACTTAATTACTCTCAGAGTTATTTAACTCACAACACAGGGACAATCAAAGCTTCTGTTTTTGACAATGGCAATATTGGTAATTCCGGTGGTGATGGAGCCGGCGGGGACGGAATAATCTTTAGGAACGGAGTTAATGCTCTTTATTCGGGAGGTTTCATTTTGGCAGCATCTTCCAAAAGCGAAGCAAACGGGCAAATCGGTAGTTTTAATATTAACAATGATTTGGTAAATACTTCGGCAATAAGCGGATTTACCTCTAACTCAGACTTTGATGAAATTACTGTAACGGAATTTAACGATAGCGGCGCGCCAAATCCATACGGTGTAACAATTAAACAAACCAGTTCATCTTCGAGTCCTGATACAATCCTATACATTAAATACGAAGTATTCGGTTCAAATTCTACAATAAATGATTTATATCTTGGAATGTTTGCCGATTGGGATGTTGGCGGTAGTGATTATGCTTCCAATTTAGGAGGTTACGATCCATCGAGGAATTTAGCATACGAATATGGAACCTCCGGTAAAAGCGACACTAACTTTTACGGAATAGTAGCATTAGACGGAATGTCCGGGGCAAAAGTAACTACGGACAACAGTAGTTCAACAATTAGGAGTCTTTCATACAGTAGAATATCTTCTTTTCAAAACGAAACAATCTCTAGTCAAGGTGATTATAGAATGTGGATTGGTTCAGGTCCCTTTAATTTAAGCGTGGGTGGAAAAGTCGAGGCGAACTTTGCAATTATTGCTGCGAGTAATTTAGAGGGATTAAAGAATTGTGCCGATATTGCTATTTCAAAATATAATTCCAGCTTACCTGTTGAGCTAACAACATTTTCGGCTGTTTCACAGAATAACATCGTTAAACTCAAATGGCAGACGGCAACGGAAGTAAATAATTTTGGCTTTGAAGTTCAAAGAAACACATCCCTTCTTTTCCCTTTTCGAGAGGGGAAAGAGCGAAGCGACAGGGGTGTGTGGAAGAAGGTTGGATTTGTTAAGGGACACGGCAACTCAAATTCGCCGAAAGAATATTTTTTCTCGGACGAAGTAAACGGATCTTCCGGCAGTTATCTTTACAGATTAAAGCAATTGGATGTTGACGGACAATATGAATATTCAAAGGAAATTGAGGTTAAAATTGGGGTTCCCGTTACTTTTGTGTTAGAACAGAATTATCCAAATCCGTTTAATCCTTCCACGGAAATTGGTTTCAGACTTGCTAAGTTATCGCATGTAAATTTATCGGTCTATGATATGCTTGGGGAAAAAGTAGCGGAATTGGTAAACGGAACGTTGCCGGCAGGGACATATCATAAAAATTTTGATGCAAGCGGGCTTTCAAGCGGAACATATTTATATGTTTTACAGACAAACGGTAAACAATTTGTTAAGAGGATGCAGCTGTTGAAATAATAATAAGGTTTTGACAAAGAGCACGAACATCCGTGCTCTTTTGATTTTAATAGTTTAATCCTTATACATTTTGATAATCGGCTCTCCGCCTGCAACCATAAACCCTCTAAACATTCCTTTAGTGTTAAAAGTAGTTACGATATTTCCTAGTTTATCTATTGCTATTACTCCGCCTTCGGCGTTTTGCTTTACCAGTTTTTGCATTATATCATTTTCTGCTGCTCTTTTAAGAGAAATGTGTCTATATTCCATTTGTGCGGAAATGTCATAGGCAATTACATTTCGAATAAAATATTCTCCATGTCCGGTTGCGGAAACAGCGCACGTTTTATTGTTTGCGTAAGTTCCGGCACCAATAATCGGCGAATCACCAATTCTACCGTACATTTTGTTTGTCATACCGCCTGTTGACGTGCCTGCAGCAAGATTACCGTACTTGTCTAACGCTGCACATCCAACGGTTCCGAATTTATCCGGTTTATCTAAATTTATAAAAGATTGACCTTTACTTTTTTTAAGTGCATTTTTTTCTTTAATCCTTTGCAGAGATTTCCACCGGCTTTCCGTAAAGAAGTAAGAGGTGTCTACTAAATTTACACCCATCTCCTTCGCAAATTCCTCTGCACCCAGTCCGGCCAACAATACATGCGGGGAACGATCCATAACTAACCGGGCTAAAGAGATTGGGTTTTTAATGTGACGAACTCCGGCAACTGCACCTGCGTTTAGTGTTTTGCCGTCCATAATGGAAGCATCCATTTCATTTGTGCCCGCATTAGTAAAAACGGCTCCTTTGCCGGCGTTAAATAACGGAGAGTCTTCTAAGATTTGTATTGTCTTTTCAACGGCATCAACGCTTGAACCGCCTTTTTCAAGAATGCTGTACCCGGTTAGCAGTGCCTCGCGCAGTTTGTTTTCATACTTTTGTTCTTGTTCTTTTGTAAATATATCTTTTCTGATGTTTCCTGCTCCGCCATGAATTACTAAGCCGAATTTAATCTTCGCTTTTCCTTTTTCATGCACATTAACTTTTTTAAGACACCCAGTGGTTAAAATCAAAAGTAATAAAAGTAAGGTTGTTAAGTTAAGCTTAACTAAATTCATTGTATTCTCCTTCCCGTAGTAATTTTTCCGGTAAATGTATAAAAATTATTTAAAAAAATAGTTAAAAATATAACCCATATCTTTAAGTTTTAATTTATTCTTTTTTAAGAATTTTAATATTGATTCAATAGAAATCACTTTAGTGATTCCATATCGAATACTTAAATTTTCGTCAATATAAATGTTACCGGTATATGGTATTTTGTTATTAACTAACGGAAATTGCTCAGCCGTTTCCGGTTTAAGGTAATAATCTGTTTTCCCAGGTGCGGACTTTACAATTCCAACTAATTCAAAATTAGGTATACCGTCTTTTATAGCTAAAACTAATCCGCCGCTAAAACCTTTGTTAATATTGGCATCAACCCAAAAACTTACGTTGTCGGATTTTTTAGGTAAGCTGACAATCCCTTTGGTAATCATTTTGTTGTTAAGAGGATAACCGAATAAATAAACAAACGAACCCCAACGTAAATTATCTGATTTCCCCAATGGGTATTGGAACGGTTTTAACCTTATTGCCTCAGATAAATCAAGGTCTTTTCCAAGTAGAGCTAGGTCAAGTTTTTTGTCGGTCACTAACGTATCAAATTCCGGCTGGCTGTCAAGTTCGGGTAGATAGTTTACCTGTTTACTTTTAATTGATACTCCGCTGATAATATTAGTCTCGAAGCCCAAGATATCCGAAAAATAAGAGATAGAGGTATCGGGAAAATCCAAGATGTGAGCACAAGTTAAGAGCGCAACTTTACCGCTGTTTGAATAAATTATAGTTGCAGTACCCGCAAAGGTTTTATGAAAAAGAACTTCGGAATTTGCGTAGTCGTTAAAATGTTTAAATCGTTCGTCGTCCTTAGTAAGGCGTGTCTTCTTATCAAAAACATAACTCTTATAAAAAGCCATACTATGAACCATTCGTATTGTTTCTGTGATATTTTTAAGTTCTTTAGAAGCATCCCGATAAGGGAATTCACTGTCATATTTGCCGTCGTTTAATTCGGGGTGAGCCGTTTGTAAAATTGAAGTGGAACATGCTTGAATGAGAAAGAAAGACATAATTAAAACACAAGAAAAAATAAATTTTACTTTGCTAGTCATTACTTCCTCCGACTTAAAATCTAAAATACATTATACAAAAAAAAATGCAAGTTAAAAATTTATAAATGCTTTAAGTCTTATTTTAATTGTAACCAATAAGAATGTAGTGCTATATTTATTAATATCCGTTGAACGATTTGCGATAACCGAATAACTAATGCAGCATAATGAAAAAAAATATATAAGAAAGCACCAAAGACAAATTTCAAATTGCAAAAAATGTTCAAATACTAAACCTCGAAAAAATCAGGTATAGAGTTCGGTTTTTGGTTATTGAATCATGAGATTTGTTTTATTCTTGAAGCATTTTATGTCTGAAGTGAGATATACTAAAGTGCATGTTTTAACTTTTTCTATGACCGATTAATTAATAATTATCTGTCTTTAAATTAAATTTTCAATAAATTACTAATTGCAAAAAGAAATAGGAGGCTAGATTTGAAAAAGATTTCTGCTTTTAGATATTTGTTTATACTTACCTTACTTGTTCCCTTAATAATATATCCACAGGGAAAGGAGACAAAAAATCGTCACGACTTTCAAATGATTTATAATGTTGAAACAACATCCGTAAAAAACCAGGGCAAAACCGGAACATGTTGGGCTTTTGCAACATCTTCTTTCGGAGAAACGGAATCTATTAGGCTCGGCAGACAAAAGTTGGATTTTTCAGAAATGTATATTGCCAGGCGTGCGTATGAAATGAAAGCGGAAAATTATATACGATATCACAGTAAAACAAATTTTGACGAAGGCGGGCAAGCACATGATGTTTTACTGGTAATGAAAAAATACGGACTGGTACCGGAGCATGCTTATCCTGAAATTAAGAACAGCAAGGGAATTCTTGATCATCATGAAATGGTTTCTGTTCTCAAAGGAATTCTAAGCGGAGTTCTTAAAAATTCAAACAGAACAATATCAAATAAATGGGAAAAAGCATTCAGCGCTGTTTTGGATGTTTACATGGGTAAAGTTCCTGAAGAATTTATGGCTAACGGTAAGAGATACACACCCAAAAGTTTTGCAAAATATACAGGCATTAACCCTGATGATTACGTTGAAATAACTTCATACACCCATCATCCGTTTTATACAAAATTTGTTTTAGAAGTGCCGGATAATTGGGCAAATGCCGAATATTATAATGTTCCGATTGATGATCTCGTAAAAATAATTAATAACGCACTTAAAAACGGATACTCGGTTGATTGGGACGGGGATACAGGTCGTGATAATTTCTATCGTAAAAAGGATTATGCTGTAATCCCGGTAAATAAAAAATCGAATGAAGATAAATCTTCCGGTAACGGTAAACCCGAAGTTGAAAAATTTATCACTCAAGAAATACGTCAAATTGCTTTTAACGACTTTGATGTTACAGACGATCATTTAATGCAAATAGTGGGACTGGCAAAAGACCAAGCGGGTACTAAGTTTTATTATACTAAAAATTCTTGGGGAACTAAAAATAAGAAATTTAACGGCTATTGGTATATGTCGGAACCTTATATTCGACTTAAAACCATTGCTGTTATGATTCATAAAAATGCAATACCTGCCGAAATAAAAGCGAAATTGGGGCTTTAGTTTCAGTGGAAGATTGCATAAATTTTTAAAGATATTCATTACCGGAAAATTTAGATAGTTTTTCGTTTGTTTTTATAACCGGTAGATCGTTATAATATTATTAAGCAAATTTGCAAACACTAAATTTTTAAATGAATTTAGATGTCAACGCTTGTTTATGCCGTTTTCAACAGCTCTCATTTCCTCTTAAAACAGTCGGGCAATTGACTGAAAAAAACCACAGAATATTTTATTATGTTATTGTATATATGAACCCGCCGGAGAATACTGTTATAATATGTTGTAGATGAAAAGACACAGATGCAAGCGCTTGACAGAGCTCAACCTGAATTACCATTAAGAGCCGGTAATCCGAGAAGATCACCGGGTAGACCACGGGAAGATGAGTTAATTATGAAAAAGCAGAGAAGCGAAAAGAGAACAATCAGAGGAATCATATAGAGAGAAAATTTGGACAAGGTAAAACGCTTATGGTTTGAGCAAAATTAGAGCACGAAGATGAGATACATCTGAAAGCTGGATAGCCGCTTTTTTTATAATGAATTTGATAACTTATCAAAAACTACGGACTATTTTTTCTTTGTCCTTTTTTATCAACCGTAAAAAACAAATATTTCATATCACAGTTGATTTTTCGTTTTTTTTATAAATATAAATATATGATTATCAATTTAACTCCGAAACAGAAAGGTCGAACTGGTTGTAAAATAATCAGTTAGAGTATGTATAATAAAATCGGAGTTGCTATGTATAAAGAAATAAATTTCTTAGAATTTTAAAAATTATTTTCTACAGAGAGAAAATGTGAAAAATATCCATTCAAAAAGAGATGGAAAAATGGATTTACTTGTCCAAGATGTGGAAATATGAAATATTATTCTTTACCAAAGAGAAAACTCTATCAATGCAAAAAATGTGGATATCAAAGTTCAATAACAGCTAATACTATTTTTCACAGAACAAGAACCCCATTAAGGAAATGGTTTTGGGCAATTTATTTATTAACAAACAATAAAAACGGGATTTCAGCATTACAATTACAAAAACAACTATCAATAAAATCGTATCAGACAGCTTGGACAATGTTCCATAAAATCAGAAGTGCAATGATTAAACGGAATAAAAGATATAAGTTATCAGGACTAATAGAGTTAGATGAAGCATATTTTGGTCAAAAAAAAACAGTCAGGTAAACGAGGTCGTGGCTCAGAAAATAAAGCAACTGTTCTTGCTGCAATAGAAGTTCCGAATAATAAAAATCCCAGATTTGCATTTCTGAAAAGAGTTGAAGATATTAAAAAACATCTGCCTTGGGTTCATATATTGATCTCCAATCTTAAAAGTTCTTTAAGAGCTATTTTCCATGGTGTTAGTAAAAAACATTTACAGCGATATTTAGATGAATACTCATATCGTTTTAACAGAAGATTTGTAGAAAATCAATTGTTCGATAGATTATTATTCGCTTGTACTGTTTATAAAACTGTTTCTTATTCGGACTTAACTGGATAATCATAAAAATAAATTTAATTGTTTGCTTTTTTGACTTAATTATTGGTTTTCATGTTTGAGATTTTCAGCAAATCCTATTTAAATCTTGAAATATTCTCAAGACTGCAAATTGCAGGTTTTTTCGTTTCTATATGTTTTTTTTAGGATCGACTAATTAACCGATAAATGGAAGCATGAATCCGCTATGCTTTTTATAATTCTTAAACTCGTCTCCAAAACGGTTAGCCAGCAAACGATCTTCTGCAGAAGCTCTTAAAATAAATAAAGGAATTTCGACAAGAACAATTATTGGAAGTGCGACGTATCCCAATAAAGCAATGCCGGCTCCTAAATCGCTTAGTATTTGAGATAAATACTGCGGATGCCTAATAAATTTATACAAACCACTTGTACATAATTTTTGATTCTTAAAAACTACAATATCTTGAGAATATGATTTTCCAAGAGACTTAAAAGACAATACCTGTAGCCAAGAAAAGATTAAAAAAACAACCATTCCGATAATTCTAACGGTAAAATATTGTTTCTCAAATTCTTCACCAAGTGTGCCGATTTTAAAAATTGCAAGAGTTAATAGGATAAAAACAACGGCCGCAACATTAGGCGGCATTTTTTGTAAATAAGTTTTTGGGCGTTCAAGCGCTCCTGTAACTTTAGTTTTCATTCCCCTTTTAGCGCCTGAAATATTTGCACTCACTGAAATAAGTAAGTTCAAGCCAACAATTAAATTTATAGGATCCATTGTTCACGCATAATTTAGTAATAAATGCAAATATAATAATATTTTTTCTAACAGTTTTTTAAAAGCATTATAGATCAACAAGTTGATTAGTATTATTCATAAAAAATAACATTTTAATCTTTATTTTAAATGCTTTATTTAACAATCACTTTTATTAAGCATTTGAAATATTCTGTCAACATCCCTTTGCTTATATAATTCTTTTTGTTACTTTTGAAATCGAAGGGAGAAAGTTCTTAATAAGTATTGCATATCTTGCTATTAATACGAGCTCTTCAACATTATTAACTGAATTAAGTTATTAAATTGCTTGCTTCCACTTTATATTTAGTTTTACTTCTTCTTATACTTATTCCTTATCAACCGATAACCGATAGTTTAGAAATCAGACTTACCGGCTTAAAGGACTCTAAGAAAGTAGATTTGCTTGTTAGTATTTCAAAAAAATATTGGAGGACAAATCCTCCGAAAAGCCTGGGGCTGGGTAGACGCGCTTATAAACTTGCAAAACAGTTAAACTATACCGAAGGAATAGGCGATGCGCTTAACAGCCTGGGTGTGAACTACTTGATTTCGGGTAATTTTGATGAAGCTTTTGAATACTTATACGAAGCACTACAAATTAGAGATTCTTTGGGAGATCAGCGGGGAGTTTCTAATATTTACCATAACTTAGGAGTTGCATATTCAAATCTTGGAAAAATTGACAAATCAATTCAATTTAACTTAAAAAGTCTGGATATAAACAAAAGCTTAAAAGACTCCCTTTTAATAGGAAAATCTTTATCTAATTTGGGTAATAATTATTGGGCTTTGGGAGATTACGATAAAGCGTTGCAGTATTATAAAGATGCTTTGGTTATGCACGAAAAACAAAAAAGTAAATTAGGAATTGCGCAGCAATTAAACAACATTGGACTGACCTATTATGCTGAAAACCAATTAAAGGAAGCTTTAAAATATTACCGACAAGCTTTAAAAATTAGGGAAGAAATAAACGACCGGTACGGAATTGCATATTCTTTTAATAATATTGGAACAATTTATACGGAATTAAAAAAATACGATAAGGGAAAGAAATATTTATTCAAAGGGTTGAAAATTGCTAGAAATATAAGGTCGGTTGAGCAATCCAAAGTAATTCTTTCGTCGTTATTAAGATTGTATAAAGCCGAGGGTGACTATAGGAATGCATTTAAATATTTGTTAGCATACTCAGAGCTTAAGGATAGTTTGGCACGTAAAATAAACAGCAGCAAAACAAGTAACTATATGAATCTTTTCCAGAAGGAACTGGAGAAAAAAAATCATGAATTGGTGCGCAAAAACAACGAATTAAGTAAAAAAATAATCAGCAGGCAGAAAGCTCTAATTGCTCTAATAATTATTGGGTTTTTACTATTAGTGGCATTGGTTATTGTTTTATATAGCTCAAATATTCATCGAAAAAAAACAAATGATAAGTTGACAGAATTAAATGCATCAAAAGATAAGTTTTTTTCTATAATCGGGCACGATTTACGCCAGCCGTTTAATTCTATTTTGGGTTATACAAATTTATTAATAGATGAGTTTGATGAGTTAAGCGCCGATGAGAAAAAACTATATTTAAATAGTGTTAAAAATTCCGCAAATAATTCTTTTAAATTGTTGGATAACTTACTGCAATGGGCAAGACTGCAAGCGGGAAGAATAGAAGTAAATAAAGAAATAATAGATCTTAATTATTTAATAAAGAGCTCGGTTAAATTATTAAGTGGAATTGCCGACGAAAAGAATATAACAATAGAAACCAATTTGGAAGAAAATCTAACTGCGTATGCTGATGAATCGATGGTTGCTATGATAATTAGAAATTTGATAACGAATGCTATTAAATTTACTAGTCCAGGCGGAAAAATTAAAATTACTTCAAGTTCTCATAACAAAAGTATTATTGTGTCCGTGGAAGACAACGGAGTTGGAATGAGCAAAGAAGACTTGGAAAATCTATTTAAGATTGACGTTCAGCATTCGGCTCTGGGAACAAATAAAGAAAAGGGTACAGGGTTGGGATTAATTTTGGTTAAAGAATTTTTAGAAAAAAACAACGGCAAAATTAGAGTAGTAAGTGAAGTTGGCAAAGGAAGCGCCTTTAGTTTTTCTTTGCCGAGAAGGAAACCATAAGTTGTTTAACAAAGCGCTTTTTGTCTAAAGGTCTTCTATTTTATTAAAGCAATTCCAATGTCCATTACGTTTGTACCGGTTGGACCTGTTTTAACCAAGCTGTTTATTTTGTTGAAAAAATTATATGAATCATTTTTTCCGAGAAATTTAACCGGATTTAAACCTAAGCGATTAACAATTTCCCACGAATGATTATTGATTATTGCTCCTGCAGCATCAGTAGGACCGTCGGTTCCGTCTGTCCCGCAGCTTAAAAAGGAAAATTCGGCTTTTACATTTTTTAGTTCTAAAAGGGCAGATAATATAAGCTCTTGATTTCTGCCGCCCAAGCCTGTGCCGGTTAGGGTTACTGTGGTTTCTCCGCCAAACAATAAACAAACCGGTTTGCGGATTGGCTTATCTTCATAAATTATTTTCTTGATAATTACTGCAATTTTCTTTCCAGCATCTTTGGCTTCGCCCTGCATTTTATCGCTGAGCAAATATGTGTTAAAACCTAATTCTTTAGAGGTTTCAATAGCTGTGGATAAAGCAATTTTATTATTGCCGATAATTATATTCGTTATTCGTTCTAATACTTTTGGGGGAATTGCTTTTTCGTTTAAGGTTGCTTTTGCGAGTTCGCTTTTTAAAAACTTAATAACATTTTCAGGGAACTCATTTTGCAGGTTATATTTTTCTATAACGCTCAGGGCATCGCTTGGACAAATATTCTGCGGTACTGTTGGTCCCGATGCTATGTCTTTTATCGGGTCGTTGATAATGTCTGAAATGATTAGACTTACTCCGGCTGAAGGATAAATAGCAATTATTAATTTACCGCCCTTTACCAAAGATAAACTTTTTCTGATAGAGTTAATTTCCTCAATTCTTGCACCGCATTTCAAGAGCAATTCATTTGTTATTTGTAAATCATTAAGCAAGATACTTTTGGGCAAAGCTTCCATTAAGGATGAACCGCCGCCGGAGATTAATACAATTACCAAATCATTCTTACCGGTTTTTCGAAGCAGCTTCAGTAACTCTTCTGTTGCAAAAATACTGTTTTCGTCAATTACCGGGTGACCGGCTTCCAAAACTTTTATTTTTGAACAATTTGTAGAATGACCGTATTTTGTAATTACAACTCCGCTCGAAATATTATTTCCCAGAATTTTTTCTAATTCCTTCGCCATATATGCCGAAGCTTTGCCTGCACCGATTACATAAATATGATCAAAATTAGTAATATTATAATTAAAATTTTTGATCCTTAAAGTATTGCCGGAAAGAGAAACGGCATTCTTTATTAGAACTGCCGGTTTCACGGAATCAATTGCAGAATTAAGAATTTCTATTGTTTGACTGTCGAGCAAGCTCATGCATTCATTGTTTTAATCTAAAAATATAAGTTAAATTATCAGTATTCTATACCTAACCTAAAAAAAACTTTGATAAGAAAAAAGAGAAAGGCAAATTACAATTGAAAATGAGTAACGGATAATTCAAAAACTTGGAGTATAAAATCGGTATCCGGTTTTTTCTTTGAGAAACTTTATGTTTCTTTGTGCGGCTCTGTGATATAGCTTTTGAACTTGTAAACATGCTAACATGGTAATTAGCCAACCTTCAATCCTTCCAATTGATCTTTTTTTTTGCTTATTTTTGAATAAAGTCACAATTCATGTGTATCATCAATAAAACCAATTAAAATGAACCTCAAAAAGAAAAAATTAGAGAATAAGTTTATTGTTTGTCCGAAATGTAAAAAAGAATCTCAATATTACTGGAGTTTAAAGTCGGTTATAGAATCACAAATCTTTGAAGTTGGATTATGCTTATATTGCCAAACTATTCTTTTTCTTAAAAACAGCATTCCGAAACATGAGACGAAAATTAATTACAAATAAATTATTAAGGGCAAAAATGAAAAACTTAACGTCACTCATAATTACAATCCTAATTTTAGCACAATCTTTAATGTTTGCACAAAACAAACAAGAACAAATTGATGATTTGCTATCGCGTTATTTTGAGTACGGACTTTTCAACGGAACTGCGCTGGTTGCGAAAAAAGGGAAAATTATATTCGAGAAAGGATATGGATTAGCAAATATTGAGTGGAATATACCCAACAAACCCGATGTAAAATTTCGTATCGGTTCAATAACAAAACAGTTTACGGCAACATTAATTATGCAGCTTGTTGAAGAAGGCAAGATTAAACTTGAAGGGAAAATAACGGATTACCTTCCGGACTACCGCAAAGATACCGGTGATAAAGTAACTATAAGAGAATTGCTTAATCATACTTCGGGAATTAAATCATATACTAATATTCCGCATATGTGGAGCGATTCTTCAAGAAATCATTATACCGAAAAATACTTTATTAAACATTTTCTTAGCGGCGACTTTGAGTTTGAACCCGGTACAAGTTTTGCCTATAACAATACGGGGTATTATTTATTAGCTGCAATTATTGAAAAAGTTACGGGTAAATCTTTTGGTGAAGTTCTTAAAGAAAGAATTTTAGTTCCGGTGGGAATGGAAAACTCGGGAGCGGAAGACGAGGAGGTGCCGATAGCAAAAAAAGCTTCGGGATACTTAAAGTTTATTAACAAATATATGTTGGATCCATACATTTATATGCCGAACGCAATGGGAGCGGGAAATATGTATTCAACGGTTGAGGATATGTATAAATGGGATAGGGCGCTTTATACAAATAAGATTTTATCTGCAGAAAGTAAAAAAGAAATGTTTACACCCAACATGGCTAAGTATGGGTTCGGCTGGTTTATAATGAAAACACCGATTGACGCAAATGGCGACAGCTTGAAAATCGTTTGGCATACAGGCGGAATAAACGGTTTTAACACAATCATATTCAGAATTGTAAGCGATAGCAGTCTTGTTCTGCTATTTAACAACAACGGTACTGCTCCTCTTCTTTCAATAGCAAATAAAATAACTAAAATTTTATATAACGAAGAAATAAAATACCCGAAGAAGCCCATCTCGCTGCAGCTTGCCGAAATAATTGATGAAGACGGAATTCAGGAAGCAGTTAAAGCATATCACAAACTAAAAAAAGAAGAAGGGGAATCGTTTGATTTCTCGGAAAAGGAATTAAATAACTTAGGATATGAATTGATGAAAGAGAGTAAACTGGATGAAGCGATAGAAATATTTAAGCTGAATATTGAAAGTTACCCGGAATCTTATAATACCTATGATAGTATGGGCGAAGCATTTATGAAAAAGGGTAACAATAAACTTGCAATAGAAAACTACAAAAAGTCAATCGAACTAAATTCAAGGAACACTAATGCTTACGATATGCTTGAAAAATTGGGTGTTGATATTTCCATTCCCAAAGAATTTAAAATAGACGAGAAAATAGCTAAGAGTTATACCGGAAAATACCAGCTTATGCCCAAGTTTTTTATGGTTATTACAGCTGACGGAAACAGAGTCTATGAGCAGGCAACCGGTCAGCCGAAATTTGAAATATTCCCGGAGTCGGAGGACAAGTTTTTTATGAAAGTAGTGAGCGCACAAATAGTATTTAAGCGGGACAAAAACGGCAAAGTTAACGAAATGGTTTTATACCAAAACGGTCAAGTTATTCCCGGTAAAAAAGTTAAATAGCATATAAAAATTTTCATTATGTTTGTAAGGCGCTGTTTTTTAGCGCCTTTTTTCTACATGTTGTCAATAATAATGTGGAACAAACACTCAAGGACTTCGTCTAAGAGCAAGCGAAATATATTTTAAATAAAATAAGGTATTAAAATGAAACAAAGTATTCGATTAAGTTCTATTCTCATTTTAGGAGTTTTTATGTCAGCTATTGCTTTTACTTCATGTTCAAACAATCAAAATAAATTAAAAGAAGAAACTAAAAATTTTACGGAAATGGTTAATGAAGATATCGATTCTACCGTAAGTCCGAGACAAGATTTTTATGATTATTCGGTAGGGAAATGGGTTAAAAATAATCCTATTCCCCCCGACCAAAGTATTTGGGCATCGTTTGTTATTTTATATGAAAACACAAACAAGCAAGTTAAAGGAATTGTAGAAAGCGCTGCTAAAGAAAAAGGTCCCAAAGGAAGCATTGCACAGAAAGTCGGAGATTTCTATTCTACAGGAATGGATTCAGCTAAAGCAGAACAGCTTGGAATATCTCCGCTAAAATCTGAATTTAAAAGGATCAAAAACGTGAATTCTAAAGATGATTTAGTAAAAGAAATAGCACACCAGCATGTTTACACATCATCGCCTTTATTCTCATTTGGAGCAACACCGGATTTCAAAAATAGTGATATGATGATTGCGGGACTTTCTCAAGGCGGACTTGGATTGCCGGATAGAGATTATTATGTAAAAGACGATCCCAGATCAAAACAGGTTAGAGCTAAATATTTACAGCATATGACAAACATGTTTATACTTTTGGGTGATAAAAAAGAGGCTGCAAAAAAACATGCTAAAACAGTAATGAAGATAGAAACAAGATTTGCCAAGCATTCAAGAACGAGGGTGGAAAGAAGAGATCCGCAAAAGAATTATAATAAAATGGATATTAACGGGTTAACAAAATTAGCGCCCAACTTTGATTGGAAGCTTTTCTTTTCTACAGTCGGTTGGAATAACTTGGGCGAGATAAATGTCGGTCAGCCGGAATTTTTTGTTGAAGAAAGCAAAATGATTGATGAGATTCCGATAAATGACTGGAAACAATATTTACGCTGGAATTTAATTAGGAGAACGGCAGGTTATTTAAGCTCCGATTTTGTTAACGAGAATTTTGACTTCTGGGGAAAATTCTTAAGCGGCACAAAAGAAATGAGACCTCGCTGGAAACGCGTTCTTTCGGCAACAAACGGTGCTTTGGGTAAAGCAATCGGTCAATTGTATGTTAAAAAATATTTCCCGCCGGAAGCTAAAAAAAGAGCTTATAATATTGTTCAAACATTACTTGCATCGATGAAAGAAAGTATTGAGAGCAATACGTGGATGAGCGATTCTACAAAACAGCAAGCAGTGATTAAACTTAAAGCATTCGGTGTAAAGATCGGGTATCCCGATAAATGGAAAGATTATTCTAAGCTTGAAATTAAAGACGATTCCTATGTTCAAAACGTTATGAGATCGAATGAATTTGATGTTAAAAGAGATTTGGCAAAAATAGGTAAACCGGTAGACAGAACCGAATGGCATATGAATCCACAAACGGTGAACGCTTATTATTCTCCGCTTAATAACGAGATTGTATTTCCCGCGGCTATTCTTCAACCGCCGTTTTATAATGTTATTGCGGACGATGCTACTAATTACGGAGCTATGGGCGCTGTTATCGGTCATGAAATCACTCATGGTTTTGACGACCAGGGAAGACAATTTGATGCAAAGGGAAACTTAAGAGATTGGTGGACGAAGACCGATGCGGAAAAATATAAAAAACGTGCGCAAAGAATAATTGATCAATTTAATGCTTATACTCCTATAGATGATGATCATATAAACGGAGAGTTAACTCAGGGTGAAAATATTGCCGACTTGGGCGGTTTAACAATTTCTTACAATGCTTATAAAAAAACGGATGAGTTCAAATCGGGTAAAAAGATAGATATATTTACTCCGACCCAAAGATATTACCTCTCTTGGGCTAACGTTTGGAAAGGCAACGTGCGGGAACAACTGGCTAAATTAAGGTTAAAGACAGATCCGCATTCTCCGGGAAAATACAGAGTAAACGGACCGTTAAGTAATTTGCCGCCGTTTTACAAAGCATTTAATGTTAACCCGGGTGATAAAATGTGGCGCGCAGATTCCGTTCGAGTTAAAATTTGGTAAGTTGATTGTTACTGATACCGGAACTTTAAGAAACATGCTCCGGCAATTCTCTAAAGATTTTGTGCTGAATAATGATATTCACTTTTATATTAACTTAATATGGATTTATATGTTTGCATTAGAAGTTAAAAATCTTAGCAAATCCTTCGGTAATCTAAAAGCTGTTGATAATGCTTCTTTTGAAGTACCGGAGGGTTCTATTTTTGGGCTAATCGGCAGAAACGGAGCCGGTAAAACAACAACCATAAGAATGATGATGAATATTTATATGCCCGATTCGGGTGAAGTTGTTTTGCGCGGTGCAACTATGGGCCAGGAATTTAAAGATCACGTTGGGTATTTGCCCGAAGAAAGAGGTCTTTATAAAAAAATGAAAGTAATGGAGACCCTTTTGTATTTTGCCGAGCTAAAAGGTAAAACGGGAAAAGAAATTGTAGAAAGAGCAGAAGATTATTTGGAACGGTTCGAGTTATTAGATAGGAAAACATCTAAAATAGAGGACTTATCTAAAGGTAATCAGCAGAAAATTCAATTTATTACAACAATACTACACGACCCGGATTTTATTATTCTGGACGAGCCTTTTTCAGGACTGGACCCGATCAATACGAATCTTCTGAAAAATATAATTATCGAGAAAAAAACCGAGGGAAAGGTAATTATTTTCTCAACTCACTTAATGGATTTTGCGGAAAGGATGTGCGATTACATTGCAATGATTGACGAAGGTAAAATAATTTTAAATGGATCACTCAAAGATATAAAATCAAAATACGGACAAAGAAATGTTAGTCTTACTCACGAAGGCGACATCTCGTTTTTGAATAGTCAACCATTTATAGAAAAAATTGAGGACTTTGGAAACTCAACCGGTATCCGGGTAAAGGAAGCTTCACAAACACAAGATTTGCTGAAACTGTTAATTGACCATAACGTAAAAATTAAAAAATTTGATGCAAATGATATTTCGCTCTATGAAATTTTCTTAGAACTTGCCGGTTCCGAAGAAGAACATCACAAGGAGTTGAGCCATGTTTAATCAAAAGACTTTTGCTGTAATGAAAAGAGAACTTAGGGAAAAACTCCTTTCAAAAACATTTTTGTTAATGACTTTTCTTATCCCGGTATTTATGTTCGGCGGATTAGCTCTTCAAACCTTTGTAATGTCTTATTCGGGAAACGGAGATACTTTTTTATCAATTGTTTCCGAAACACCAAAGATTACCAATGAATTGCAAAAGGAATTTAGCGATAAACCGTTCGTTAAAAAAGGTAAGTTTGTGATATCTTATTTAACCATGAATAAGGAAACCTTTAAAAAATTTCTAAACCAATCCAGACAGGATTTAATTTCGGAAAAATTGACCGCTGTAATTTATGTCCCGGAATCGGCACTAAAAGATAAAAAAGTTGAATACTATTCTAAAAACCCGAACAACAATTCTCTTTTCGAAAAAATACGGGGCTCAATTAATACGGCACTGATAGATGTATATTTTGGAAATAAATATTTCTCGAGTGACGATATAAGATTTGCTCGTGAAGGTGTAGACTTTAACTCGTTCAGAGTTTCAAAACAGAAAGAAATTGAAAAAGAAGGATACGGCAACATGGTTGTATCGTTTCTCCTGACTTTTTTGCTTTATTTCAGTTTGCTCTTTCTCGGTACAATGATGATGCGTTCGGTCGTTGCGGAAAAGACAAACAGAATTGTAGAAGTGCTTTTATCGTCGGTAAGTTCAAATGAGTTGATGTCCGGTAAAATTATTGGAACTGCAATAACCGGTTTAGTACAAATGGCAATCTGGCTTTTACCTCTCGTTGCTGTTGTTTCCACTAGTTGGTTTGCGCTTCCCGAAAAGTTTACAATATCAATGAATGGATGGCAGATACTCTACTTTCTGTTAAACTTTTTAATAGGTCTTGTTACGTTCTTGGGGTTGTTTGCGTCGGTCGGTGCAATATTCGACAACGACCAAGACGCACAATCTGGTTTGTGGCCCGTTATGCTGCTGATTATGATTCCCTTCTTTATTGCAATTTCGCTTGTCAGCAACCCGGGAAGTCCAATTGGGAAGATTACATCTTTGATCCCGTTTTTTTCGCTCATGGTAATGCCCGCAAGAATGTCGCTTGTTGATGTTTCCTTGTTGGAAATACTCGGTTCGTTATTTATAAATCTTGCTACTATGATTCTAATATTTATGTTTGCGGGTAAAATATACCGGGTTGGAATATTAAGAACAGGTAAAAAACCAAGCTGGTCTGAAGTTGTAAAGTGGTTAAAATATAAGTATTAAGATAAAACACTAAACCCGTTCAAAAGAATTGATTGGGTCTAGTGTTGTGTTTTTTATTCTTCCTCGGAAAAGTATTTTTTCATCGGTGCAAAGTAATAATCTTTCCAGCCCTTCCTGTATTTTTTCCCGTCGCCTTCAGGAATTTCTGTTTGAACGATAGAAAGTTTGGTGCCCTTTTCAACCGAAGTAAGAGTAATTTCAACTCGTGAATCTTCAGAATCTTCAGGAAAGTCGGTAGTTCTCCATGATTGATAAATTCGTTTGTTCATATGAAGTAATAAGTTCTCGCCGTAAATATAACCGTCTCCCGCAGAAAATTTCCCGCCGACTTTGCGTTCTATTGTAACAACACTGCCTGTAAAAGCAGAGTGTTTTTCGCTATCCAGCCATGCGTTATAAATTTCCTTTGGTGTTGCAGGAAGTGTTACGGATAATTTTATTGAATCGGTCATTAAATCTCCTTTGTTTAATATAACTTAACAAATATACTAATAATTTACATTTTTTGTTATCTTAGATTTTAGTTTCGCAGTCATTTGTCTTTTATAGTAAGTGTTTTTTCGCCCGTTATTTAAATTTTGACCATTGTTTGGTAAGCTGTAAATTTGAGCAAAGTACAAATTAATGTTACAAGTTTGAAAAATTATTTTGTGGAACTTTTTGTTTTTCAGAACTTATAACCCTTATATTAGACCTTAATAATTAAAATTCTATTCCTGTCGTTTTACTATAGTTTTTTATAATACAATTATTTTATCATAACAGCGGAGCAAACAAATGGTTACTAAAACATTAATTACTTTTTTAATAATTATTACGAGTTTAACTATGGTTTACGGGCAATCAGCCGAATCAAAATCAATTGCAGTAACTGTTTATAATGCGAATCTGGGTGTTATTAAAG
>BDSW01000022.1 GCA_002898175.1 bacterium BMS3Abin04 | reverse complement strand
TCTTGTTTTAGTTTTAAGGTGGAATCGTTTGCTTCAAATATTTGTTTAGCATAATAATATATTTCACCTTTGATTAGCTGCTCTTCAACTCTGAAGAAACTTGGATCAATAAGAGACTTTAACATGATCATAAAACCAAGTCTTCTAAAACCAGGCAAATACTCTCTTTTTTTTCTATCAATTAAATAGTTCAGATCCTTACTGTTTTTATTTTGGTAGTTATTATATTCTTTTATATATCCTGCAATTTTTTCTTTTGATTGATTAATCGATTTTAATTGAAGAAAAGTTTGATAAAGAATTTTGTTGAGATTTTTTTGGAGACTATCAATATTAAATCTTTTTTGAATAACATTTTTATTGTGAATAATATTACGTAAGGAATCCTGAGGATAAAAGATTTTAGCAACAATTGATTCTACTAATTTTTCGGAAATACTGTCTTTAAATTCTAATACTTTTAATCGCAATGATTCATCGAGGTGTTCACCTTTTACTTCGGCATAAACTTCTTCCGGCTCATATCTTCTAACAAAAATTGGTTTGCCAGCAGCAGCAGATTCAATAATAGGTAATCCCCTTCCTTCTGTTTCACTCGGCAAAAGAATAAGTGAAGAAGCAGCATAAAGACCCGGGATTGTAATTAGTTTATTTGATTTTTCTTTATATTCATCTTTATCAAAAGCGCTAAAAAGGAATCCTAAAAAAACTTTATCTCTATATTCAATTGGCAGATCAAATAGCATTTGGTTAAATAAATGTAATACTTCATAAAAGTAGTTAATATGACCGCTTGCAATTGGACCTGAAATAATTATTGTTAATTTTAATAAAGAATCTGCAATAAATTTTTGTACGAAGGCTTTATTCAAAAATAATTTTCTTATAAGTTTAAAATTATCTTCAATCCTTTTTCTATTTATAATTCTTGTCGGCTGAAAGAATACAATGCTATTTTTAACAAAGTTAAATTTATTCTTTGTTGATAAACCGGTCAAGAAAGGTTTACTTATATATTTTTTTTTATTTTTTAAAACAGCTTCAATACAAACGACACTATTTTGAAAAACTTCACCTACTTGCTTAAGTGTATTTATACTTTCCCTTTTTGATACCGGCTCGAATCGCTTGCTATTTACAGATGTCCCGAGTAATGAAACGTTAGAGGGGTTATGTCCCTTTGTTTCAATTATATGTTTTTCTTGAATCCTGTTAATATTTACAGTTATCCACGATCTTGATTCCCATGGATATAGAACCTCAATTGGTGAAAAAACTTCTCCAACGTCGGAGTTTGTAAAGAAAAAATCTCTAAATCCTGGTTTTAGTTTTCGTTTTTTGATGTCTGCCGGTTTGTTTCCACCTTCCCAGTAAAAATCATGGCAATTATTAATTACCGGTATTCCCATATATTCAGTAACTAACACAATAGCTAAAGCAAGAGAGACATTGCCAGGATTAGAATTTACATTAAGTATGTAAAGCAACTCAATTTTGTTGGCTTCGATATATTTCGACAGTTTTTCTGTTATGAGAAGAACTTCCTCCCAGAATTTTTTTATTAAAAAATTATACTCCTTACTTCCTCTTTCCAGTTTTGTCTTAAAAAAATAACGATACAGTTCCCATTCATCAAAACTTTTTATCTCCGATATTTCGAATTCTTTTAAATCTTTACTAAATATACTGTTCGCTTCAGGCCTAATTTCACCGGCAATTAAATGTATTTCTACGCCTGGAATAATCCTTTTAATAGCTGAAATATATTTTGCAGTTTCAACAGTTATACCATCAATACCGAAGTAGAATGAGCAGAAACCAACACTTCCTTTAACTAAATTTTCTTTGAATTTAAAAAAATCGCCATTAATCCCTGCAACCGATTTTTTCTCTTTTAGCCGATCTAGAAATAGTCCAAGATCAAACCATGTTTCAATTTTTTCTTTTTTTAATATTGTTAGTAATTGTTTGTAGGAAACCGACATAGTTGCTCTTCAATGTTATTGGATAGTTGTTGTCAACAATTTGAGTATACAGTTTAACAACAATTTAATGTATATATTTTTAATTGAATTATCAAACTTTAGAAATATATTAGTGTTAGGCAGATTCAACCACAAAGTGCGCTAGTAAATAAAAGTTGGTAATTAACTAAAATCAGAATATATGGAGCGTAAAAATTACAGTTGATAATAGTAAATTAGTTTCAGCAGTAAAGTAAAAATATTTTATTTTCTAAAATTATATCTAAATTCTATTTCTTTATAAGAATAACAAAAAATTTTCTTTACTTACTCTATGTTTTTATAATCGTTCTTTGGCATTAGACTAAAAACTTTCTAATTCTTTAATATTATTTTTCCTCTGCCAAATGTTTTCTAGTGGTCAATATGGCTAATGTTATATTGGCAACAGCAGCTTATGACTTATCAAAGTAGATGAGAATAGAATCTAAAAAATTATTCTTTTTTGTGAGCTCAAAATTTTTAGATATTTTTGATTTTTCTTGACTCCTAAAAGAAAAACAGCAACAAATATGGCTTTTTAAGGAACAACTAATTACTGTCTTTTTCATCATGCACGATTCATAATACTATGGAATTTTCTTACTCGTAATCGTAATCGTAATCTGTTTTTTATCACTAGTTTTTGCAGATTACAAATCTGCGCTACGAAGGGATACAAAAAATTGCAGACAGGAATTTTTACGATACTTTGTGTTATATTTAGCAAATCAGGAAGTTCGCTTTACACTATTTAGGATTAGAGTTTTACTCGGTTGTTGTGAACGTTACAGTATTAGAACTTTTTTCTGAATTGCTTTCTAACTTTCTAAGATGTAAAATTGTAATCCTTAATATCTCAATTCCAAATTCTAAATTATCCGTTCTATCGTTTTTTCCCACTTTTCCTTAATTAAATTTGTAGTATTACGAATAAAATGAAACAAAGTAAGTATTTTCTGTTTGCATATTTATATGGTTAATATCTCGGAAATAAAAAGTGTCCTTATAATTAGGCTGTCTTCTTTAGGAGATGTTTTATTAACAACTCCCCTGATAAGAACCTTAAGAAATAAATATCCTAATATCTCAATAGATTTTGTAGTCAAAGAATCTTACTTAGAAGCCTTGAAATACAATATCCATTTAAGGCAAATCTTAACGTATCATCCGGACCGGACGAAAGAATTAACAGAACAATTAAAAAAAAAGCGATATAATTTGGTTATTGATTTACAGAATAATTTGAGAAGTAATAAAATATCCTCAAAATTAAAGGCACGGAAAGTAGTTTTTAAAAAACCAACATTGAAAAAGTTTTTATTAGTTAAATTTAAAATAAATTTACTCACCGATAAAAAACCAATTCCGGTTTTATATTCTCAATCAGTAAAGAGCATAGAGCTTGACGGGAAAGGTTTGGAGTTATTTATCCCTTCGGAAATTAAATCCGGCTTAGATGAAGACAAATATATTGGTTTCTGTCCGGGCTCAAGGCATTTTACAAAAATGTGGCCGGCTGAATATTTTATTGAATTGGGGAATATGCTAACCCAAAACGGTTTTAAGATTGTGCTGTTTGGAGGGAGAGATGATAAAGAAATTACTGATCAAATTGAAAAGAGGATTAAATATTCAATAAATCTTTGTAATAATAATAAATTGCTGCAGACAGCAAAAGACATGAAAAAATGCAGCTTGGTAGTTTGTAATGATTCCGGTTTAATGCATACGGCATCCGCTGTCCAAACTCCGGTGGCAGCTGTTTTCGGATCAACAGTGCAAGAATTTGGGTTTTCACCTTATAAAGCAAAAGCTATAATACTAGAAAATAAATCTTTGTCCTGCAGACCATGCTCTCATATTGGGCGGGATAAATGCCCAAAAGATCATTTTAAATGTATGCTTGATATTAAACCTAAAGATGTTTACAATAATATAATTCAATTTTATAATTCTTTATGAAAAATTTTTGGCAAATCTTATACAACACAATTGCTGTACCTTTTATGAAGGTAGGATTTAGTATTCTTAGTTTCTTCAACGCTAAAGTTAAAATAGGGAAAAAAGGGAGGAAAAGATTATTTGAGGATTTAATACTTAATCTGGCCGATATTAATAGGCAGAAGAAATTAGTTTGGTTTCATTCTTCTTCATTGGGTGAATTTGAACAGGCAAAACCGATTATTGAAAAATTGAAAAAAGAAAAAGATGTTAATATTTTAACTACTTTTTTCTCGCCTTCCGGATACAAGAATTCATTGCATTATCCTTATGCCGATGTTATTTCGTATTTGCCTTTGGATTCTTCAATTAATGTTGAAAGGTTTATTAATTTGGTTAAGCCTTCTCTGGTTGTGTTAATGCGTTATGATATTTGGCCGAATATGATTTGGAAGCTTGGGAAGAAAAAAATACCCGTTTTTATTGCCGATGCTACGCTTCGTTCAAATTCCAAACGACTTCTTCCGGTAATTTCAAATTTCCATGTATCACTATTTAAAAATATTTCTCGTATTCTAACTGTTTCCCAAGTCGATTATGATAATTACAGTAAACTTGTTCCGGATAAATCAAAACTTATTGCTGTTGGTGATACAAGGTTCGACAGAGTTTTTCAAAAAAGCGAAGAGGCAAAAAATAAAACTTTAATTAATCCTAAAATTATAGAGAATAAAAAAGTTTTAGTGTTGGGAAGTTCTTGGGAAGCCGATGAGGATATTTTATTGCCTGCCATTACAAAGCTATTTCATTATGATAAAGATATTCTGGTAATTATTGCACCTCATGAGCCGACAATTTTAAGACTTGAACAGATTGAAGAACATTTCTTCAACAAATATGAAACGATCAGGTTTTCTCTTCTGAATAATTATAAAAATGAAAGAGTTATTCTAATTGATTCAATTGGAATTTTATTATCGTTATATAAATATGCCGACGCAGCTTACGTGGGTGGGAGCTTCAAGCAAGGCATTCATAATGTTTTAGAACCTGCAGTATATGGTATCCCGGTTTTATTCGGACCTAAAATTGAAAACAGCCAAGAAGCTTTAGAGCTTGTACATGCCGGCTCCGGAATTATAATTAAAAATAAAAAGGAAGCATATCGGCAATTAAGAAACTTGTTTATCAATAATGAATATAGGCGCAAGTTGGGGAATATTTCTGCAAAATATGTAAGTGAAAATCTTGGCGCCTCGGATAAAATTATTCATGAGATTGAAGCAAAATTGTAATATTTTATTTTTATAAATTAAGTAAAGTAAAATATTTTTTGGTATTTTTTATATTAATAATTTATGTTTCAAGATAATTACTGTTCTGTAATACTTTGTCCGTCTTCTTGTCCTTTAGAAATGAGAGGTAGTATCAAAAGTAGAGTATGAATTTTAAATAACCGAAAATTGGTTGGTATCAATGCCGTCGGAAGACTACTTTTAAAATTACTATTTTTGACACATCCTCAAGAGAAATTCAATATTTACGAAAACTATTTATAAAAAAAATGGAGAACTAGCTGAATGAAAACTAAACTGGATATTTGGAACCAGCTGATTGAAAGAGGATTTCATAATCTGAATAATATTTTTTATAATTTATCTACGCCTGCTTTGTACGAACAGGCAGTAAGAAGAAGAGAAGGTTTAATTGCACATCTAGGACCGTTAGTTACAAGAACAGGTCAGCATACAGGAAGAAGCCCTAACGATAAATTTATTGTAAAAGAACCCGGTAGCGATAAAGATATTTGGTGGGGAAAAATAAATCGTTCTATTGATGAAGAACATTTTAACGTTCTTTATGCAAAGATGCTTGCTTATGCGGAAAACAAAGATTTGTATATTCAAGATTGTTTTGCAGGTACCGATCCGGAATTTAAACTACCCATAAGAGTTATAAATGAAACCGGTTGGCATAATCTTTTTGCAAGAAATATGTTTGTCCTTCCGAAGAAAGAGGATCTGAAAGATTTTCATCCTGAATTTACGGTTATTAATTTCCCGTATTTACAAGCCAGCCCGGAAACAGACGGAACAAATTCGTCTGCATTTATTATTGTCCATTTTGGAAAAAAAATTGTTTTGATTGGCGGTACAAGTTATGCCGGTGAAATAAAGAAATCTATTTTTACCGTTATGAACTATCTTTTGCCAAAAAAAGATGTAATGGCTATGCACTGCTCGGCAAATATTGGAAAAGATGATGATGTTGCTATTCTATTCGGACTTTCGGGAACAGGGAAAACTACGCTCTCTGCCGATCCTAAAAGAAAATTAATAGGTGATGATGAGCATGGTTGGTCGGATAAAGGCGTTTTTAATTTTGAAGGCGGTTGTTATGCAAAAGTAATAAATCTTTCTAAAGAAGCAGAACCGGATATTTATGCGTGTACACGTAAATTCGGAACTATTTTAGAAAATGTTGAGATGGATATAAAGACCCGTGAAGTAGACCTTATGAATTCTTCGCTTACCGAAAACACGCGAGCCTCATACCCAATTACTCATATTGAAAATATTGAACCCAGCGGAATGGGAGGTCATGCGAAGAATGTCATTATGCTTACAGCAGATGCTTTTGGTGTTCTTCCTCCTATCTCAAAATTAACGCCTGAACAAGCTATGTACCATTTTATTTCCGGTTATACTGCAAAAGTTGCGGGAACCGAGAAGGGCATTACCGAACCGGTTGCAACGTTTAGTACTTGCTTTGGCGCTCCGTTTATGCCGCTTAATCCTTCCGTGTATGCTAATTTGTTGGGTGAAAAAATTAAAAAGCATAGTTCGAAATGTTGGTTAATAAATACAGGTTGGAGCGGAGGTCCGTATGGTGTTGGAAGTAGAATGAAAATTAAGTATACACGTGCAATGCTGAATGCGGCACTCTCCGGGGAGCTGGACGACGTTGAAACGTTTGAAGATCCGGTTTTCGGACTGCACATCCCGGCTAAAATAAACGGTGTTCCTGATGAGGTCTTAAATCCTAGAAATACTTGGGAAAATAAAGATGATTATGATTCTGCAGCTAAAAAATTAGCAGATATGTTTCATCAAAATTTTAAAGAATTTGAAGTAGACGTTTCGGAAAATATTAGAAATGCCGGTCCTAAGAAATTGTGATAAGTTGAAATCTAAGGCTAAGCTGTAAAATATTGAGAGGTAAATATATATTATTTATAGATCCAGCCATTGATTTAAACTCAATTCCGGATCTGTATATTTATTGAAGAGATTCTTTTATTGTAATTAATCTTTTTACTGTGAATTCAAGGATAAAGTTTATAATCTTATAATTTAAGTATTTTGTTAAAATAAAGTAAGTCAAGCAATAAGTGAATCCTTTATTTCTATTAGATATTTATTCACAGCTTGTGTAAAATGCAAATAGATAAGCAAAATGATATGGAGGCAAAAGGGGGTAATCTTCCTTTTGAAATTCTAGCAAACATTCCGGTTGGGATATTAGTATTTGATGCTGATTGGAAAATTATATTTGTAAATCCATACTTCTTTAACTTTAACCTTATCAAAGATTTGTCTAAAGACAGGTTACTTGGACATTTTATACTTAGTTCGGAAAATTTTAACTTCGCTGATATTATTTCAGATATAAAATCCTTATCGTCAAAATCATCATTTGAAAAAGAAGTGTTTAGTCTTACCAGATCTGACGGTTCAAAAATTTCTGTTATTGTTAAAGGTTCTCAAATTTTAGATAAAGGAAAGTTTTCCGGTGGAATCTTAATTATAGAAGACTTGAAATTATCGGCTAATACTCAAATAGAAAAATTTTTACCGGTGATAAATGAGACGGTTGCAGAGGGAAAACCAAAAATAGAACCTGATAATGAAAGGATAGATTTGCCAAAGCGGGAGATCACTCTACCGAATTCAATATTGGATATTTTCCCTGAAGCGATAATCCATTTAAGCTTAGAAGGAAACATAATTTATATAAATAAAAAAGCGACAGATTTTTGCGGGTTAACCGAAACAGAAGCAATAGGCAACTTTTGCAATAAGCTGTTTCCTATGTTGGATTTATCCCGTTTTAGTGAAATTAGGGACATAGTTCTAAAGGAAGGGATGTGGGAGGGAAAACTGGCTTTCTTTGATAAAAGTATTGAAGAAAGAATAGTTATTGTAAGAATAAAACCTCTTGAATTAGATGAGATAAAATCTTTAATTGTTTTCTGTAGCCTTGAAATGCAAGATGAGAAAAGCAGTACTGCTGTTGAGAAAGTAGCCGAGGATTTTAGGAGGATTATTAATATTTCAAAAGAATATATTATCACTTTTAGACCCGACGGGAAAATTATATTTGTAAATCCTTATTTCACACAAGAATTTAAATATACTCAAGATGAAATATTAAATTTGAATTTTGAAGACTTGCTTGTTAAACAGTCAATACATTTTAATAATTTCAGCCTTCAAAAATTAAGCGAACAATCGATAAGCTCCTATGAGCTGCCTTTCCTAACAAAAACCGGGAAAACACTTTTTTGCCAAGCAACGTTTAATGCAATTGAAAATGCAAAGGGAAATGTTAAATATTTTAATGCTATTCTAAAAGATATTACTAACGAAAAAAGAGCGAAAAATGAACTTCTCCAACTTTATAAAGCAATGAACAATTTGGATGAAGGTATACTGGAAATCGAGGGAACTAAAATAACGCTGGTAAATAGAGCATTTGCTAAGTTACTGCAATTTACTAGTGAAACTGTCTTGCTCGGAAAAGAATTTTATGATATTATTCCCAAAACCCGCTTTAATAAAGTTAATGAAATTATTTCCTCTTTGGTTAGTGGAAAGGTTAGCAAGGTTAATGAAAATATAGATTATTTAAACTCCGAAGGAAATGTTGTTACTCTTCAATCGGAATTTACATCACTCGAGTCCTTGGGCAAAATCTTTATCAATATTAAATATTCTGCCGGCAATATTAGTAGTGTTTCTAATAGCGCTTTTGTTAGCGAAGACCTAAATGATTTTTTAATAAATTTTGATGGATTCGTTTGGATTGCAAAAAAAGTTGGAGTTAAATTAAAAGTTACATTTTATTCGGAGAGCGTAAAACAACTAATCGGGTATAGTAGTAGTGAATTTTTATCGGATAAAAAACTTTGGTATAAAATAATTTGTCATGATGACCGAGAGATAATTGTAAAAAAAATAAAAGAATTTTATGGAAATAAATCACAAAATCAGTCTCGACTTGAATATAAAATTATCGGGAAAAATGAGAAGTTAATTTGGATTGAAAACAAAATAAAAGTTCGTAGAGCGCCAAACGGTAAAGTAAATAAAATTTTCGGAATGGTAAGAGACATAACACAGGAAAAGGAAATAAAAGAGAAGTTTGAACGGTACACTAAAGATTTGGATGTATTAAGAAAAACCAAAGATAGTTTTATTTCAATTATTTCACATGATTTAAGAACTCCGTTCAGCTCGATTTTAGGCTTCAGTGATCTTATATTAAATGACGAGACACTCTCTGAGGAAAGGAAAAATCAGTATGTAAGTTTTATAAAAGATGCTTCGATAAAGATGATGGGTTTAGTTAATTCTTTGTCCGATTGGAGGAAATTAAAAAATGAAAGATATGATCTGCAAACGGGAAAGGTTAATGCGAAGGAAATTGCGGCTGAAGTTATCAGGAAAAGTTCTGCAATAGCAAAACAAAAAGGAATAGAGATAATATTAAATATTAGAGATAAAATAAACGTTCTCGCCGACAAGAGACCTCTTGAATTTATTTTTGAAAACTTAATTTCCAATTCTATAAAATTTACAAATTCAGGCGGTAAAATAATTGTCAGTTCGAAAAGTCCGGTTAATAGTAAGTTTCTAGAATTTGTTGTTGAAGATTCCGGAATTGGAATGGATGAAGAAGTGCAAGCAAAATTATTTAGTATTGAAAACAAGTTCTCCGGAATTGGAACCGAAGGAGAAACCGGAAATGGTTTTGGGCTAATATTAGTTAAAGAGATAATTAATAAATTCGGCGGGGAAATAACTATTACATCAAAAGCTGAAGGCGGGACCAAAGTATCTTTTACAATTCCGAAAGCTCCTGAAAAGATTTTGATTGTTGATGATTCTAAAAGCGACAGGGTACTTTATAAAAAATTACTTAAAAGGATTATTCATGGTTATGAATTTATAGAGGCGGTTAACGGGAAAGAGGCTCTGAATATTCTTTATGAAGTATACCCGGCTTTGATAATTACCGATCATGAAATGCCTATAATGAACGGGTATGAATTTGTGCAACAGTTGAATGCTTCTGTTATTAAGTATAAACCTCCTATTATTATTTTAAGTGGTGATATAAATAACGAAATTGAGGAAAGTTATAAAAAAATTGGAGTAAACTACGTATTTAAAAAACCGGTGGATATTCCAATACTTAAAGATGCTTTAGATAAGATACTAAAGGATTGAGGCTTTACTTAATCTGTTTATCCAAAATCGAAAATTTTCTCCAGCCGTTAAAATCAAAATGCCACCACTCAGTTGTTATGGGGCTAAAACCGAATTGTATCATAACCGTACGAAGCAAGTTTCTATTTGCTTTTATACTATCCGGAAGCAATTTATAATTGTGGTGTGCTATAATAGTGAAGTTATCGAAACCGGTTCCCATGTTTAACTCGGTACCGGTATTGTCAATTAAGGTTATATCAACTGCCGCACCACGGTTATGCCGTGATCCTTTTACCGGATTTGCAACATATCTGCTGTCCGGTACAATTTCCCACATTTTCTTCTGAACAGAAAGAGGTCTGTACCCGTCAAATATTTTTATTCTAAGATTATATTTCTTCTTGAAATACTTGTTTACCTCTGAAAGTCTTTCAGCTACAACTTTTCTCAAATATACTTTATCGGTTGAATATAATACTTTGCCTGTAAAATTATTGGTGGTTGCATATCTAACATCAGTAACTATTGTTGAATCGATATTTCCCAACCAAACAATAGATGTGTCGTTTTGCGGAAAAACAACAGATGTAATAAGGATAAAAAATAGTAATATTTCTTTTAGATTCATTTTAACTTTAGAACAAAACCACTAATTGGATTTAGTTCAATTTTATTTTGAATTTCATTTGCAGACGTATTTCCGGCAGTTTTATCGTCAACTAGAACTTCCCAGATACCTTCCGGCAAATTGAATTCAGCTTTCTTGGAATGACTTGCATTATATGCAACAAAATATTTTTGGGCTCCGTCGGTTACAGTATAAGCTAAAGCAAACTTATTGTGCGGAACTTCCATGAAATGGTAATCTTCATACTTTGCTCTCCTGAAAACCGGATTTGCTTTTCGCAATGAAATTAAATCTTTATAATATTCAACTAAATCCCGGTTTATTTTTGCATGATTGAAATCAAGATAGTTTGTAGCATTGTCTTTATTGTAACTATTGTGATCAACGTGACCTTTGTTTTTATCGGCAATTTTTTCGTTCCAAGGAATCACTTTGGAACGGGCAAATTCCTGACCTTCGGAAATCATTGTAATTCCCTGTGATGTAAACAAAAATAACACTGCCAATTTATTGAGTTTTAGTTGCAGCGGAGTGAGTTTAACTTCGGCATCAACATCCTTAATTATTTTTCGGGGATCTAATTCGCGCGTACCGATACGAATAAAATCACCGAGTGTATAACCATCGTGGGATTCCAAATAATTTACCGAGTGATCGGATTTTTGAAAAAGTCCGAACTTATCTTTTATTAAAGTTCCGCGGACATAACTCTTAATTCTTTCGATATTATTATTTCCGTACCAATGTCCGAATATCCAGCCTAACCCGTTATGTGGATTTTCTCCCTTTATTCCGTTCCTTATCTGATCGTTCCAAGCTCCCCAACCGCGTAAAGAAAATCCTTTTGGATCATAACCTCCACCCCAAGGTTCGCTAACAAAAACTACATTAGGATTAATTTTTCTGGCTTCGTAAATAATATCTTCAATTGTAATCCAGTCAATTAATTTGCCAAGGTCAAACCTGAAACCGTCAATATGATATTCCTTCATCCAGTATAATATACTGTCAATAATTAATCTTCTTACCATCGGGTTTTCGGTTTTAAGATCGTTTCCGCAGAAACTTTGTGATGTGCAGTTTCCGTCTTTGTCCAGTCTAAAATAATATTCTTTGTCAATTTGTTTTAAATTGCCGATTTCATATTCCGAAAGATGGTTAAACACAACATCCATCATTACTGCAATACCGTTTTGATGAAAAGCTTTTACCATATTTTTAAATTGATCAACCTGTTTTCCGTCCTTCCCCATCCAAGTATTTCGTTTGAATTTTGTCCAATGTTCACTGTAATACGATTCAGGTGCAAAAAAGTTGGAGGTCATGTAACCCCAATGATTTCTTTCGTACGGGTTCCATGTATTAAAAAATCCGTCTAAGGAATCTTCGTACGGAATTTCAACAGTTCCAAATTCCATTGCCGGAAGAAGTTCCACTGTATTTACTCCTAGAGATTTTATATAGTTTAAACCACCATTAATATCTTTTTCTATAAGACCTTCGTAACTTCCCGGAAAATGTGAACCGGAAGACGGATCGGCGGTTAAATCTCTTATATGCATTTCATAAATAATTAAATCCCGCCAATCATGTTTAATCCATTCGTCATTGCCCCATGAGTAATTATTATTATATACAATTGATTTTTTAGGATTGAGATAGGTAGTAAAAGTAGTTACTGCTTTAGCGTATGGGTCAACACACAACGGATGATTACCGTTTTTAATCAAATCGTTTTTATGATATACTTTATACCCATAATATAACCCGTTTTTTTCGCCTTCAATTACGGCTTCCCAAACGCCATTGCCGTCCTTAACCATTTCGTATTGTTTGCCTGACTGTTGTTCAGCTGTTTCAAAAGTTTCAAGTACCACATTCGCAACGCCCGGAGCAAATAATCTAAAGTAAGTTTTACCATCTTGAATAAATGAGCCTAGTTTTTTATTGCTATAAAGCGAGTCAAAAGATTTTGTTTTTAGAGATGGTTCTGTTTTTATTTTAGGAGTTGCTGTCTTTTTTTCTGAAACAAACAATTTGTGCCCCTCTATATTATTTAAAGATGAGAAAATTAAAATAGTTGCAGCTATTAATATGTAAATCTTTTGTACCATAGTAATAATCGAATAATTGTTGTAGAATTTAATAAATATTGTGTTAATGCCAAAATGAATTTATTTATAAAACCGGATAAAATACAGTATATTTCTATTTAAGATAAAGCTAATATCCAAAGTGCAAAAGATTTGTAATTCGCCATCCGTTAATAACCGGATTGTAGATTCTGAATTCTTTACTCGATCTACGAAGCTTGAAATCTGCGAAGCTTTAGTGAAGTAGATTAGCAACGTATAGTTAGTGTAATAGGTCTCAATTGCCGAATTCACGTTTATTATTTTCCAACCCAAATTATAGTATTTTCCTTATCTGTTCAAAACAAATAATTCCCGGAACAATTTGCCTATTAACATTGAACTACTATCATTGTTCGAAATTATCTATAAATGATTACTATATTACAAACATTAAACCGTGCTGCGGTTACAAGAACAGCGTTGGTCGTTTTTAAATTACGACAATTTATATCGTCTTTAGTTTGTATTTTAATTACTGAAGTTACGCAGGCATAGAAAAACATAAGCGAAATAAGGTGTTAAATTAGTAATGATGAAAAAACTAATTTATCAAAGAGCCTTAATCGCTTATGTAAATGCGATAAGTTTCAGAAATTTTAGACCAACATGTACTAAAATTTAGGAACAATATAACCGGAACATAATATATGATTCCGAGAATAGTCCATATGTATGACACGACAAACTTCGAAGATTGTTGATCTTTGAAGATAGATGGAATAAATATATACAAAAGTATTATGGACGTTTGCTAAAACTTAGGAAAACTTCATCA
>BDSW01000021.1 GCA_002898175.1 bacterium BMS3Abin04 | reverse complement strand
CCACCGGAAGATCTACCTTCTCCACCACCCATCGGGTGATCAACCGGGTTCATAGCAACACCGCGAACCTTAGGTCTTTTTCCCAACCAACGTGTTCTGCCTGCTTTACCGATACTAATATTTTCATGATCAGTATTTCCAACAGATCCGTAAGTTGCCATACATTCAAGTCTTACCAATCTAACTTCACCGGAAGGCATTTTAAGTTGAGCATAATCCCCTTCTTTTGCCATCAATTGTACTTCACTACCAGCGGATCTTGCAATCTGAGCACCTTTGCCTGGTTTCAGTTCAATATTATGAACAATACTTCCTAGGGGCATTTCTTTTAATTTTAAAGCGTTACCAATTTTAATTTCAACACCTTCACCCGATACTACAGTTTCACCAACTTTTAATCCTTTGGGAGCAAGTATATACCTTTTTTCGCCATCCGCATAATGCAGGAGAGCAATACGAGCAGATCTATTCGGATCATACTCAATCGAGAATACTTTTGCAGGAATATTAAATTTGTCTCTTTTAAAATCAATAACTCTATATTTACGTTTATGTCCACCGCCTCTATGACGCGATGTAACTCGACCTAAATTATTTCTTCCACCACTCTTTTTCAATTTTGAAGTAAGTGATTTTTCAGGATTAGTTTTAGTTACCTCTTCAAAGGTAGAGATAGACATATATCTCGTACCAGGTGTCATAGGTTTTAATTTTCTTATTGCCATCTATCTCTCCGCATCAACCTTATTAAACTTCACCGAACAAATCAATTGTTTGACCTTCTTTCAGTGTAATAATTGCTTTTTTATATCTAGGTGTCTTACCACTAAATCTGCCTTTTTTAGTAAATTGTGTTTTTGTTTTACCACTATTTCTTATAGTATTAACCGATACTACATCAACATTAAATTTACTTTTAATTGATTTGGCAATTTCAATTTTATTCGCATCTAACTGAACAATAAAGCCATATTTATTCTCTTTTTCCGTTAGATTAGTCATCTTTTCTGTAACCAGCGGTCTAATTAAAATTTTCTTCATCTTTAACTACTCTATAATTTAATGAAATGTATTGGTTAAATTTTCTAAAGCACCCTTTTGTAAAATCAAAACTTGATTATTAAGCAGTTCATAAGCGTTAGCTTTATATGCTTCAAGTACATTAACGTTTTTAATATTTGCGCTTGACTTATAAACATTTGATCGCGTACCATTAGTAAGTATCAACGTCTTTTTATCACTAACGTTCAGGGAGTTTAATACATCCGACATACTTTTCGTCTTAGGACTATTAAAATCAAAATCTTCAACAATCATAATCTGATTATTTTTAGCTTTTATAGACAATGCAGATTTTCTAGCCAATCTCTTAACTTTTTTATTCAGCTTTTGAGTATATTTATGAGGTTTAGGTCCAAATATAGTTCCGCCGCCAATCCACAATGGCGATCTTATTGTACCTGCTCTAGCGCCACCTCTACCTTTTTGACGCCAAGGTTTTCTACCGCCGCCTCTAACTTCATTTCTTTCTTTAGCTTTATGCGTACCTTGCCTTTGATTAGCCAGATAAGATTTAACAGCCAAATAAACTACATGATCATTAGGTTCTATTTCGAATATCTCTTTGGATAGTTCAACGGTTTCACCCGATTTAGAACCATCTATTTTATAAACATCAGCCTTCATGATAATCCATTACTTATTAATTTCAACAATTGAGTTTACGGCGCCCGGTATTGCACCCTTCACCATAATAATATTTTTATCTTCAATAATTTTAATAATTTTCAATCCTTTAGTAGTAACTTGATCTCCACCCATTCTTCCAGCCATTTTAGTCCCCTTGAGCACTCTGGATGGATAAGAACTTTGTCCAATTGACCCTGGATGTCTTAACCTGTCTTTTTGTCCATGGGTTGCACCGCCAACACCACTAAAACCGTGTCTTCTCATAACACCTTGGAATCCTTTGCCCTTGCTAATTCCGGAAACTTTAACTACATCACCTTCAGAGAATATATCCACCTTAATTTCATCTCCAGGCTTAACAGTATTAACATCGAAGTTTCTGAATTCTTTAAGTTTTCTAGGAGGATTCAATTTTAGATTTTTATATTCTTTAAGCTGAGCTTTATTTACTTTTTTCTCCTTTTTAGATCCAAATCCCATTTGGATAGCTTCATAACCATCTTTTTCGATTGTTCTTATCTTGTAAACATAACAAGTACCAGTCTCTATAACAGACACAGGGATTAATTTACCGTCATCTGTAAAGATATTTGTCATTCCTTTTTTTATACCAATAAGTCCAGGCATTTTCTATTCCTATAACTTTATCTCTATATCTACACCCGCCGGTATATCAAGCTTGCTCAATGCATCGACGGTTTTGTTATTTGAGTTATGAATATCAATTATTCTTTTATGCGATCTAATTTCGAACTGTTCTCTTGATTTTTTATCAACGTGCGGCGATTTTAATACTGTATAAACAGTCCTTTTAGTTGGCAAAGGAATTGGTCCGGATACAACCGCACCTGTACTTTTTACAGTTTTTATTATCTTGTCCGTTGATTTATCAATCAAAATATGATCATAAGATTTCAATCTAATTCGAATTTTTTGACCAGGCACTTTAACTCCAATTTTTAATAAATAGGGGAGATAAAAAACATCTCCCGTTATGAAATTTATCTTATTTATAAATTTTAGTTACAACTCCGGCGCCAACTGTTCTACCACCTTCTCTGATAGCAAACCTAAGCCCTTCGTCCATAGCTATTTCAGTAATTAATTCAATTTTCAATTTTACGTTATCACCCGGCATAACCATTTCAGTACCTTCAGGTAAAGTAGCAACACCTGTAACGTCTGTAGTTCTAAAATAAAATTGTGGTCTGTAGCCGTTAAAAAACGGAGTATGTCTACCACCTTCCTCTTTAGACAAAATATAAACCTCGCCTTCAAAAACAGTATGAGGTGTAATTGAACCCGGTTTAGCTAATACCATTCCCCTTTCAATTTCTTTTTTATCAACACCACGCAACAATAAACCGGCGTTATCGCCAGCTATTGCGGAATCAAGTTCTTTTCTGAACATTTCAATTCCGGTAACAACTGTTTTCTTATGAACACCAAGACCTATCAATTCAACATCTTGATTTAATTTTATTTCGCCTCTTTCAACTCTACCGGTAGCAACTGTTCCACGACCGGTAATAGAGAATACGTCCTCAACAGGCATTAAGAAAGGTTTGTCAACATCCCTTTCCGGTACCGGAATATACTCATCAACAGCGTCCATAAGCTCCCAAATTGAACTTAATCTTGGATCATCAGCCGGCACATCAGGGTCAGATGCAGCTTCCAAAGCTTGTAATGCTGAACCACGAATTATTGGTATTTCATCACCTGGGAATTCATATTCATCAAGAAGCTCTCTCAATTCCATTTCAACTAAATCTAAAAGTTCTTCATCGTCCACCATATCAACTTTATTCATATAAACAACTATTCTAGGCACACCAACTTGCCTAGCTAAAAGAATATGTTCTCTTGTTTGAGGCATAGGTCCGTCTGTTGCGGCAACTACTAAAATTGCACCGTCCATTTGAGCTGCACCGGTAATCATGTTTTTCACATAATCAGCATGACCAGGACAATCAACGTGTGCATAATGTCTTTTTTCCGTTGAATATTCAACATGCGCGGTTGCAATAGTAATACCACGCTCTCTTTCTTCAGGGGCATTATCAATACTATCAAAAGTTCTTACTTGTGACAAGCCTTTTTTTGCCAACGCCATCGTAATAGCAGCCGTCAATGTTGTTTTACCATGATCCACGTGACCAATAGTACCAATATTTACGTGTGGCTTACTCCTATCAAATTTTTCTTTCGCCATCGAATTCTCCTTGTTATTTTTACTTAATAAATATTGTTTTCAACTAAACAGACTCTACAGAACTTTTTATTTGCGATTTTTCAGCTATTTCATCAGCAACAGATTTCGGAACTTGTGCATAATGAGCAAACTGCATTGTATATATTGCTCTTCCCTGTGTCATAGATCTAATCGTTGTGGCATATCCAAACATTTCTGATAACGGTACTGTAGCTTTAATTATTTGTGCATCTTTTCTAGCTGTAAAACCAGATATTTTACCTCTTCTTGAATTTAAGTCACCCATCACATCCCCCATATATTCTTCAGGTGTTGTAACTTCAATATCCATTATGGGTTCAAGTAATACGGGTCCTGCTTTTTTAGCGCCGGATTTTAGTGCCATGGAACCTGCTACTTTAAAAGATAGTTCATCAGAATCCACATCATGGTAAGAACCATCATAAAGCCTTGCTTTAACATCTACCATCTGGTATCCTGCGACAACACCATTCCGCATTGCTTGCTGAATACCTTGAGAAACCGCAGGAATATATTCCTTAGGAACCGTACCGCCTACAATTGCATTTTCAAACTCGTATCCTTTTCCGGGTTCATTAGGTGACAGTTCTATCCAAACATGTCCATATTTTCCGCGACCGCCGGACTGCTTAACAAATTTACCTTCAGCTTGAACAGATTTAGTAATTGTTTCTCTGTAAGCCACTTGAGGTTTGCCAATATTTGCATCAACCTTAAATTCTCTTTTCATTCTATCTACTAAAATCTCTAAATGTAACTCACCCATTCCAGCAATTATAGTCTGATTTGTTTCATCATCAACTTTTACTTTAAAAGTCGGATCTTCATCTGATAATTTCATTAAAGCTTCTGACAATTTGTCTTGATCGGCTTTTGTTTTCGGTTCAATGGCAATTCGTATCACAGGTTCCGGGAACGCCATCTTTTCCAATATTATAGGATCATCTTGAGTACAAAGCGTATCACCTGTTTTCGTATGTTTTAGTCCAACTATTGCGGCAATATCACCGACCCTAACTTCTTCCATATCTTGGCGATGGTTAGCGTGCATCAATAAAATTCTACCAACTCTCTCTTTCTTATTAGATACGGAATTAAAAATATAAGATCCACTTTTTAACGTTCCGGCATAAACCCTTATATAAGTCAATTTACCAACAAAGGGATCCGTCATTATCTTAAATGCTAAAGCTGTAAATTTTTCAGCCGGATCAATTTTTCTAACAACTTTATCAACTTTGTGAATATGATGAGCAACTAATTCCGGGGCATCTACAGGTGAAGGTAAAAAATCAAGAACTCCGTCCAATAACTTTTGTATACCTTTGTTCTTAAATGCCGAGCCACATATAACAGGTACTATTTTAAGTTGAGTTGTAGCTTCTCGAAGTACCGCTTTAATTTCATCAGCTGTGATTTCTTCACCTTCTAAATACTTTTCAAGCAAAGTATCATCAACATCAGAAACAGCTTCAAGCATTACAGTTCTGTATTTATTGGCAACAGCTTGTAAATCTGCGGGTACTTCCATATCCTCGAAAGTTGCACCCAGAGTTTCATCATTATACATTCGGGCTTTCATCTCAATCAAATCGATAACACCTGCAAAAAGGTCGCCTTCACCAATCGGTAAAGTTATAGGAATCGCATTAGCACCTAATCTATCCCTCATCATCTTAACTGCTGCATGAAAATCTGCACCTACACGATCCATTTTATTAACAAAAGCAATCCTTGGTACATTATATTTATCAGCCTGTCGCCATACAGTCTCAGATTGAGGTTCAACTCCTCCTACTCCACAGAAAAGTGCAACTGCACCATCAAGCACTCTAAGAGATCTCTCCACTTCTACAGTAAAATCAACATGTCCAGGGGTATCAATAATATTAATTTGATAGTCTTTCCAATAAGCGGTAGTTGCAGCACTCGTAATGGTTATTCCTCTTTCTTTTTCTTGATCCATCCAGTCCATTGTAGCAGCGCCATCATGTACTTCACCTAATCTATGCACTCTACCTGTATAGTATAAAATACGTTCGGTTGTAGTAGTTTTTCCAGCGTCAATATGAGCCATCAAACCAATATTTCTTACTTTATTTATATCTACTCTTTTTTTAGCCATTATCTTTCAATATTCCTTCACATTACCATTTGAAATGTGCAAAAGCTTTATTAGCTTCAGCCATTCTATGAACGTCGTCTTTTTTCTTAACCGATGGCCCTTCTCCTTTTGAAGCAGCAATAATCTCCGCTGCAAGTTTTAGTGCCGTAGATTTATCTTTACGATCACGAGCATAATTTCTTAACCATCTTAACGACAAAGCAATTCTTCTAGTAGCACGCACTTCCATAGGTACTTGATATGTTGCACCACCGACTCTTCTACTTCTCACCTCTACAAGAGGCTGGGTATTTTGAACAGCTTTATTAAAAATCTCCAATGCTTTTTGTTTTGTCCTTTGCTCAATTATTTCGAATGCGTCATAGACTAATTTTTGTGCAGTAGATTTTTTACCATCCCACATTATATAGTTTATAAATTTTGCAACCAGAACATCATTGAACTTCGGATCCGGTTTTATGTACCTTTTTTCTGCTCTTCTTTTTCTCATAATTTCACTTTAGTTTTTAGGTCTTTTTGCACCATATTTAGATCTTGCTTTTTTCCTTTCTTCAACGCCACTCGTATCTAATGTTCCACGAATAACATGGTATCTTACACCCGGAAGGTCTTTAATTCTTCCACCTCTAATAAGCACAATTGAGTGCTCCTGCAAATTATGTCCTTCCCCGGGAATATATGCCGTAACTTCCATCCCGTTAGTTAACCTTACTCTTGCTACCTTACGCAAAGCAGAGTTTGGTTTTTTAGGAGTAGTTGTATAAACCCTAGTACATACACCTCTTTTTTGCGGACATGCATTTAACGCAGGCGCTTTGTTTTTGGACTTAATTTGCTTCCTTCCTTTTCTGACCAACTGATTAATTGTTGGCAATGATATCCTCCGTTTGAACGTTTTAAATAAAATTCAGACTCAAAATATAGATATAACTGTAAATTAAAGCAAGTAAGAATCAGTAAATTTTTACTGCTTTACTGCTTTATTTTCTTCTTTTTCTAATGTTTCTTCTTGTTCTTCTTCTTCAGGTTTTTCAACTTCTAAAATTACATTTTCATATTTCTTCAATCCGGTACCTGCAGGTATTAAATGTCCCATTACTACATTCTCTTTTAAACCGGTTAGATAATCTACTTTTGCGGCTATCGCAGCATTTGCAAGAACCTTTGTAGTTTCCTGGAATGAAGCTGCAGAAATAAAGCTTTCCGTAGATAAAGCCGCTTGAGTAATTCCAAGTAGAACATTACCAAATGTTGTCGGTTCAGCATTTCTAACTTTTGGAGCTGCTTTTTCTTTCCGTTCTAATTCGTTTTTCAACTCTCTATAAATATGTTTCGAAATCATTTGGCCAATTGAAAGTTTTGAATCTCCAGGATCTTCTACTACAACCATATTTTGAACTCTTTCATTTTCCTCTAACAGTCTAACCCTGCTAACATAATCTTCTTCAATAAAATTAGTATCGCCCGAAGAAATTATTCTCAATTTTTGCAGCATTTGCTTTACAATGGTTTCTATATGCTTGTCATTAATTTTAACACCTTGCAATCTATAAACATCTTGAATCTCATTTACCAAATACTCCTGAACAGCATTTGTACCTTTAATTTTCAAAATATCATGTGGGTCAATTGGACCATCGGTAATTTTTTCTCCAGCCGGAATTTCATCACCTTCTTGCACTAAAATATGTTTACCATATGCAACATTATAAACTTCCCGAAATGAACCGTCAAAAGATTCCACAATAATTTCTCTAGAACCTTTTTTACGTGCACCAAATTTTACAGTGCCTTCAATCTCGGAAACAATAGCGGGATCATGAGGACTTCGAGCCTCAAATAATTCTGTTACTCTTGGTAAACCACCCGTAATATCTCTGGATTTATTAGTTTGTTTTGAGATTTTAGCTAAAATAGTTCCCGCCTTTATTTTTTCACCTTCCTCAACAGCTAAATAAGCATTTGTAGGAAGGTTAAAAACTTTTTCATTTCCTTCAGTATCCTGGATTGTAATACTTGGAGTTAAATTTTTGTCTTTTGATTCAATAACAACTTTCTGAACGTGACCGGTATGTTCATCAGCAACTTGTTGAATTGTAATATTATCAATAAAATCTTTAAATATAACAACCCCGTCAATATCAGTAAGAATAACAGCATTATAAGGATCGTGATTATAAAGGGGCTGTTTTTTCTTTATTTCTTGTCCACCGTTTACTAAAAGTTCGGCACCATAAGGGATATCATATTTTTTAATTTGTCTATTATCGTGATCGAAAATACCTATCGATCCCCTTCTACCCGTTACGACTTTAACTTTTCCTCTAAAATCTGTTTTCTCTACATAGTTTATTTTCTCATATTCAACTCTACCATCAGCGTTAGATTCAACTTGTGATTGACTGGCTATACGGGAAGAAGTACCGCCCAAATGAAACGTTCTTAAAGTAAGCTGAGTACCCGGTTCACCAATAGACTGAGCTGCAACAATTCCAACAGCTTCCCCAATCTCTACCAATTTACCGGTTGTTAAGTTTCTACCGTAGCATTTGGCACAAACACCTCTCTTAGATTCGCAAGTTAGTACTGTACGTATAAATACCAAATCAATATTTGCTTCATCAATTTGTTCAGCTATATTTTCAGTAATTACTTCGCCTGCTTCTATAATCAGTTCGTCAGTCCTTGGGTCATACACATCTTCTTGTGCAACACGACCCGTAATCCTTTCCGCAAGAGGTTCTCGCTCTAATTCAATATCTTTCAATGCAGAAATATAAACACCTCTAATTGTACCACAATCTTTTTCGGTAACAATTACATCTTGCGCAACATCTGTTAATCTTCTAGTTAAATAACCAGCATCAGCAGTTTTTAAGGCAGTATCAGCAAGACCTTTTCTAGCACCGTGAGTAGAAATAAAATATTCCAGTACCGATAAACCTTCTTTGAAATTAGCAACAATAGGGTTTTCAATAATTTCACCTGATTGACCGCTAAGACTTTTTTGAGGTTTCATCATCAAACCTCTCATACCGGCTAATTGGCGCACCTGTTCTTGTGAACCCCTAGCTCCGGAATCGACCATCATATGCAGTGGGTTAAACCCATTTTGGTCAGTTTTTAATCTATTCATTAAAGATTTACTAACATTATTAGTTGTATGCGTCCAAACGTCAATAATTTTATTATATCGTTCAGCATCGGTTATTAAACCTTGTTCGTGTTCATTTAATATTGAAGCTACTTTTTTGTTTGAATCTTCAATAAGTTCTTTTTTCTCATCGGGAACAATCATATCACTAAAACTAATCGAAATACCCGCTGCCGTAGCATATTTATATCCGATCGACTTCAAGTTATCTAAGAATATTGCAGTAACTTCGTTGCCAAGCATTATAAACATTTTATAAATAAAACCACTGAACACTTTTTTAATTAAAAGTTCATTAAAGAAACCCATTTCTTTGGGAACAATTTCATTAAATATTACCCTGCCGACCGTAGTCTCAATAAAATCATCCTCTATTTTTACCTTAATCTTTGCATGCAAATCAACTACTTCAGAATCGTGAGCTATTATCACATCCTCGGAGTCGCCAAATATCATTCCTTCACCTTTTGCACCGGGCAAAACCTTAGTTAAATAATAACACCCTAAAATAATGTCCTGTGTTGGAACTACAATTGGACTACCATTTTGAGGTGATAAAATATTGTGGCTTGAAAGCATTAGTAATCCGGCTTCGAGCCTGGCTTCATAAGATAGCGGAACATGAACAGCCATTTGGTCGCCGTCAAAGTCAGCATTAAAAGCAGTACATACCATTGGATGCAATTGAATTGCTTTGCCATCAATTAATTTTGGTTGAAACGCTTGGATACCCAATCTGTGCAATGTTGGCGCTCTATTAAGCATAACCGGATGACTATCAATTAATTTTTCCAAAATATCCCATATAACGGCTTCTTTTCTATCGACAGCTTTTCTAGCACTTTTTACTGTTTTATAGTATCCCCGATCAATCAGTTTTCTAATTATAAACGGTTTAAAAAGTTCGACGGCCATATCTTTAGGCAGACCACATTCATGTAGTTTGAGTTCGGGACCAACAACAATTACAGAACGACCTGAATAATCAACTCTTTTTCCCAGAAGATTTTGACGAAATCTACCTTGTTTACCTTTTAACATATCACTAAGTGATTTAAGAGGCCGGTTGCCATCGCTTCTAACAGCTGTTGCTCTTCGTGAATTATCAAATAGAGCATCAACAGATTCTTGAAGCATTCTTTTCTCATTTCGTAAAATTACTTCAGGGGCTTTTATGTCAATAAGTCTTTTCAACCGATTATTTCTAATAATAACCCTTCTGTACAAATCATTAAGATCACTTGTTGCAAACCTACCGCCTTCCAAAGGAACCAACGGTCTTAATTCAGGAGGGATAACGGGTATAACGCTCATAACCATCCACTCAGGTCTATTTTCAACTTTACCTTCGCGAGGTCTGAATGCTTCAAGCACTCTTAATCTTTTTAGTAAATCCTTTCTTTTCTGCTGAGAAGTTTCTTCTTTTAATCTATTTTTAAGCTCCCAAAAAACGCTTTCAACATCAATTCGTTTTAATAATTCCCTTACACCATCACCGCCAATTTTAGCAATAAACTTTTTTGGATCATCATCATCAAGAGAATCATTATCAAAAGGAAGAGAACTGGTAATTTCAAAATACTGATCTTCCGAAATTAAATCTTTTTTACTTAAACCTGTAGTGCCGGGGTTAAGAACCACATAAGATTCATAATAAATAATTTTTTCCAGCTCTTTAGTAGTAACCCCAACAATATTACCTATTTTAGATGGAAGAGCTTTAAAAAACCAAATATGAACAATCGGCACAGCTAAAGCAAGATGCCCCATTCTTTCTCTTCGAACGCTTTTAAGTGTAACTTCAACACCGCATCTATCACAAACAATACCTTTATAGCGAATGCCTTTATACTTTCCGCATGCACATTCCCAATCCTTTACCGGGCCAAAGATTTTCTCGCAAAATAGTCCGTCTTTTTCGGGACGAAACGACCTGTAATTTATCGTTTCGGGTTTTGTAACTTCCCCATGCGACCTTGAAAGTATATCGTCAGGACCGGCAAGACTAATTGTAAGTTTTTCTATTCTTTTTAATTTTGTTTCTTGAGCTCTATATCTCATAAAGCTATCTCCTTAAAACTTTAAGCTTTTAAGCTAAATTAGTTAATTTTAATGTTCAATCCCAAACCTTGCAATTCCTTTATCAGTACATTAAAAGATTCAGGAACATTTGGCTTGCCAAGGTTATCTCCCTTAACAATCGCTTCGTATGCCTTGGATCTACCGGTTACATCATCACTTTTTATTGTAAGAATTTCTTGCAGCACATTTGCAGCACCATAACCTTCCAGCGCCCAAACTTCCATTTCACCAAATCTCTGACCACCAAATTGTGCTTTGCCACCCAACGGCTGTTGCGTAATCAGGGAATAAGGACCGATAGATCTAGCATGTAATTTATCATCAATCATGTGATCCAATTTTAACATATAAATATAGCCGCAAGTAACTTTCTGATGGAATTTTTCTCCGGTTCTTCCATTATATAAAGTAGTTTTGCCTCCTTCCGGTAAAGCACCTTTTTCAACCCAGTCTCTAACATCTTTTACGCTGGCACCATCAAAAACAGGCGTTTCAAATTTAACATTCAGCAATTTTCCAGCCCATCCCAAAACCGTTTCATATAATTGGCCAAGATTCATACGGGAAGGTACACCTAACGGGTTGAGGACTATGTCAACCGGCGTACCATCTTCATGGTAGGGCATATCTTCCATAGGAACTATCTTAGCAACAACACCTTTATTCCCATGGCGACCGGCCATTTTATCACCAACGGATAATTTTCTTTTTTTCGCGACATAAACTTTTGCTAATTGAACAATTCCTGGAGGTAGTTCATCACCGCTTTGAATATTTATCTTTCTGCGTTTAAACTCATTCTCTAATTCAGAAATAATCTGAAAATAATTTGAGAATAAGGTTTTTATCATTTTATTGGTTTCTTCTTCCTTAAACCAATCTTGAGTATAATTTAACTTTGTTACGTCCGGTAGTGAACTAAATGTTGAATCTTTAATTACCGAGCCATTCCTTATAACAGTACTTCCATCAAGATCTCTAATACCCGTACATGATTTCTCTTTGGACAAAATAGCAAGTTTCGAAACTAACTTATTATATAAAGTTTCTTTTTTACTATTTATTTCTTTTTCCAAACTCTCAAGTTGTTTCTTTTCATTTTTTTTCGTTTCAGTATCTCTTCTTTTTCTCGAGAACAGTCTGGTTTTAATTACCGTACCTTTAAGTCCGGGAAGCGCTTTTAATGAAGCATCTTTCACATCTCCCGCTTTATCGCCGAATATTGCCTTCAACAATTTTTCTTCAGGCGTAGGATCGCTTTCTCCTTTGGGAGTAATTTTCCCGATAAGGATATCGCCTTCTTTTACTTCGGCACCTTCTCTAATAATACCAAGCTCTGTAAGGTTTTTAGTAGCTTCTTCACTTACGTTCGGTATATCCCTAGTTAATTCTTCCTCACCTCTTTTTGTCTCTCTAACTTGCAATTCAAAATCTTCAATATGAATGGAAGTATACACATCTTCCGCAACTATACGCTCACTTATTATTATTGCATCCTCAAAATTATAACCATTCCAAGGCATAAATGCTACGGAAATATTTCTTCCGAGTGCAAGTTCACCATGATCAATTGCCGGTCCATCAGCTAAAACATCACCCTTCTTAACACTTTGTCCAACTTTAACAACAGGTCTTTGATTAAAACAAGTTTCTTGGTTTGTTCCGGCAAATTTAATCATGTTATATTCAACTCTTCTTTCGTCATCAAAATTTGTAAGAGCTTCAACGCTATTTGGATCTAGCTCATATTTCACAATAATTTTATTCGCATCAACAAATTCAACTACCCCTTTATCCTCTGCTAGAATAACAGATCTTGAATCTTTGGCAATTTTCAGTTCCATACCTGTACCAACTATAGGAGCTTCCGGATTTAACAAAGGTACTCCTTGGCGCTGCATGTTCGAACCCATCAAAGCTCTGTTCGCATCATCGTGTTCCAAAAACGTTATTAATGATGCCCCGGCACTAATAATTTGAGTTGGGGCAACATCCATATAATGAATATCTTTAGGTTGAACTACGGGGAATTCGCCTTTATGTCGGCATTTCACTCTCTCATTTACAAATTCACCCTTTTCATTAACCGGCGCATTTGCTTGAGCAATAGTATATTCATCTTCTTGATCCGCGCTTAAATATTCAACTTCTTTCGTAACTCTCCCGTTTTTAACTTTCCTATAAGGAGTTTCTAAAAACCCGTAATTGTTAATTCTTGAAAAAATTGTTAGAGAGGAAATCAGTCCGATATTTGGACCTTCAGGAGTTTCGATGGGACAAAGTCTTCCATAATGCGAATGGTGAACATCACGTACTTCAAAGCCGGCTCTTTCTCTTGTAAGACCGCCAGGACCTAAAGCCGAAACTCTCCGCTTGTGTGTTAATTCAGCTAACGGATTCGTTTGATCCATAAACTGAGAAAGCTGGTTGGTTCCAAAGAAAGCATTAATTACACTGCTCAAAGTTCTGGCATTTACCAAATCCTGGGGCTGCATATTATCCGCGTCTCTCATATTCATTCGCTCTTTTATTGTTCTGGACATACGTGCTAATCCGACATTGAATTGCTGCATTAGCTGTTCTCCAACAGTTCTTACTCTTCTATTTCCCAGATGGTCTATATCATCTACATTTACATTTCCATTTTTCAGATGGATGATATTTTTCATTATAGCAACAATGTCTTCAATAGTAAGAACGCGTACATCCATTGGAATATTAAGTTCCAATTTATCATTCATTCTAAATCTACCGACTTCGCCCAAATCATATCTTTTTTCATTAAAGAATAACTTATCAATCAGCCCTTGAGCAGTATCCAAATCAGGCGCTTCGCCGGATCTTAATTGCCTGTATATGGCAAACAAAGCTTCTTCTTTACTTTTTGAAGTATCTTTCTTAAGCGTATTTAATATTAAGTCTTGGTCGGCGGAAACTTCCGAAGTAATTAATTTAATTTCTTTAAGCGATGAATTCTGAATATTATCAATAATCTCTTCGTTTAATTCTTCATCTTTTGCGACAAATATTTCGCCTGTTTCCATATCAATAACATCTTCAGCAACTAATCTACCGGAATGTTCTTCGGCATCAAGACCTTTAACTTTAGTAACTTCAACCAAATTAAAAAGATTTAATATTTCTTCGTCAGTTGTATAGCCAACAGCACGCAACAAGGTTGTTGCAGGAAACTTTTTCCTTCTGTCAATATAGACATACATAACATGGTTAATATCGGTGGCAAACTCTACCCACGAACCTCTAAAAGGAATAATTCTTGCTGAATAAATAGGAGTTCCGTTTGGATGTACTGATTGAGCAAAAGCTACACCGGGAGATCTATGTAATTGACTTACTATCACTCTTTCGGCTCCGTTAATAATAAATGAAGCCCTGTTGGTAATATAAGGCAGATTTCCCAAATAAACTTCTTGTTCAATCGAATTAACATACTCACCTGTTTCATCATCTTTTGTTGAAAGACGCAGTTTTGCTTTCAATGCCGCGGAATATGTTAATCCTCTTTCCGCGCATTCAGGTATTGAGTATCTAGGTGTTTCCATGTTGTAACCAAGGAAGTCCAGTCTATAAAACTCTTTATTATCCAAAATGGGGAAATTTGTATTAAACACACCTTGCAATCCTTTATTTTCCCTTTTATCAGGACGAACATTCAATTGAAGGAAATCTTCAAATGATTCCATTTGGATATTTAAAAGATCGGGTGTATCCATTACAGGAGTTATGGAAGAGAAAGTTACTCTACCATTTTTTTTATTAATTTTTGTTTTCTCCAATTTTATACCCCTTATTAAATTTAATTGTTCAAAATATTTTATTCAAAATTTTTAGGAATCTTTAACAATGATTGATGCACAAATCGGATGGGAAATTTTGCAAATCTGTTAAAAAGTCCTCGGTTTTTAGAAAAATCCAGTGTAAAAAATTAAGTTCATAAATGCGACAAAAGTGGTAATGCACAATTAGCTTGCATTACCACTTTCAAAATCAAATTAAACCGAAAGTTATTATTTAACTTCTACAGTTGCGCCTGCTTCTTCAAGCTCTTTCTTAACTTTTTCAGCTTCATCTTTAGATACAGCTTCTTTAACAGTACTTGGCGCTGAATCAACTAAGTCCTTTGCCTCTTTCAATCCTAAACCGGTATGAGCACGTACAACTTTAATAACGTTAATTTTCTTTTCGCCAAAGCTTTTCAAAATAACATCAAATTCAGTTTGTTCTTCGGCAGCGGCTGCTTCCCCTGCAGGAGCAACGCCCATAACAACCGGAGCAGCAGCAGTTACACCAAATTCTTCCTCTAAAGCAGTTTTTAATTCAGAAGCTTCAACAAGCGTTAAAGCTTTAATTTTTTCAACAATTTCAGCTATTTTCTCAGACATTTTATTTTCTCCTCTTAATTAAATTACTTTGAAATATTTCGAACTAAGCAGCTTTCTTTTTGCTAATTTCATCAACCAAGCTAACAACATCTCGCATAACCGCATTGATGGCACCTACAATTCCCGATGCCGGAGAAGCAATGCTTCCGACAATACTGCTTAATACTTCTTCTTTTGAAGGCATTGAAGCCAATACATCAAGTTTCTCTGTGCTGTAATATTG
>BDSW01000020.1 GCA_002898175.1 bacterium BMS3Abin04 | reverse complement strand
ATTCAGATTTTGTAAAAGTAATTTGAATTGACACATCTTAACTATTTCCGTCTATTTTTTTTAATTAACAGAAGAACTGTTTGTCGATTTATAAGCATGGTATAGGCTGTGCTGCGTTTCTACATTGTATGCCAGTTTTTTAAGATGATTATGAAGATCTTTGATATCATAAGAATTATAAGTTGGCTCATAAATGATATGTTCGAAATATTTGCTTGAATTCATATTTATTGATTTAATTATTGAAAACTCCGCTCCTTCACAATCAAGTTTCAACAAATCACATTTCGAATGATCTCTGATATTTTCTAAAACATCTAATAACGAAACCGATTCAATTTCAACATATATGTTACTGGCGTTTTCTGAAAATAAACTATGGCCACCAATATTTGTTGGATGAATAAATAATTTACATTTCCCCGATTTATCACTAATAGCTAACGGTTTAATTTCAACATCTTTTAATTGGTTAATAATTATTGTTTCATTCAAATGGTTAATGCAAGGCGGATAAGGTTCAAAACATAAAATTTTTGATTTTGGATATAACTGTTTCATCCTAAGCGCAAAAAAACCAGTATTCGCCCCCACATCAATAATCAATGGATCCTCTTTCGCGAGTTGCACATCATAACACTTATCTATAAAAATTTCGGCATAAATATAGAAAGACATAAAATCATATATTTTTATTCTATATCCATCCTTGAATTTTAGCGTAATAATTACTTTTTCAAAAAATGGAAATAATTTAATTATTGCGCCAAGATAAAAATCCATAGGATTCTTCAGGGTTGTAAAATTCACTCTCACCTGTTTAATACTGGTAAGTTGACCAATTAACCATTTTAATTTAAAAGTCCCCATCCTATTATTACACCAAGTTAACCTGTTATTTCTTTTTTGGCAAGTGCCCATACTGTAACGGGAAACCAGGCCTGATTTTTCAATGATCCAAACCATCCCCGGGGAGCCCAACCTTTACGCATATTTGCCCGTACACAGCTTTTATTACCCCACGAATCTGTTTGAATGTTCTCAAGCGCAAATCCACATTCATGTAGAAAATATTTCATTCCGGTTTCTGTCCAACGTGTACAATCGTATGGCATAGGATGAATTTTAATCATAAATGGAGTGGTGATTAAAAAATGCCCTCCCGGTTTTAACATTTGATATACATTTTTTGCAGCACGATAGGGATAAAGGAGATGCTCAAATATTTGATCTGCAATAATAAGATCAAATTGCTTGTCAAGCGTATCCTTACATATATCAAACGCCGGGTATTCTGTTGATACAAAAGATTTAAACCCCAAGTGTTGCCAATTTTCCGCACCTGAAATCTCAAGCGTATCCAATTCATTTGGTCGAAGTTCATTTACTAAAGTATAACATTTTTTATACATCACGGTTCTTACCCATTGCTTATAATCATAGCCAATAAATTTTAAAAAAGGAATGATTTTATGCTTATTATTTTGTATCCAACTCATTTTCCGCTTAATTATTGTTTTAAGTTACGCTTTGTAATAGCCTGGTAATCATATGGTTGTAAATTATTCAATCTGCTTAACCTTTTGGTTTTCATCTGGTTATGTGTTTAAATTAACGTTCAAATATACCAATTCTTTTTATCCCACCAAATGTTTCCCGGGCTATTTTTGATTTACCAAAGTAGAATTACTTAATTTATTATACTGTGCCGTAAGTGATTCAATCTAATCAAATAATTCTTCAATTATTGTTGAGCCCGGTCTAAAAAGGTAACAATTTGATTTCAGCCACTTTTACCCCCTCAATCCCCTAAAGGGGAAGTGGCTGAAAATCAGTGCACCCTTTAGGGAAGGGGTAAACACTGATTTTCATTATTTACCCCAGTCTACCTTTTTAGACCGGACTCATTGTTATAAGCTGTTTGTGATAAAGCCTGTGATGGTATTCTATTGGGTCTTTTCGCCAGGTGACAAAGTTGTATGATGATTTAAAGAAATATCTCCCGTACCGTTATTTTATTCACATCTAATTGGGTATAAGTTTTTCTGCCTAAATCTGGGTTCATTAGATATTTTTGCCTACATTAGCTGGCTGAGTAGTTACACAAAAGGTTGTAAATATATGAGTATGATTAGGAGATTAAGAAAAGCTATTAAAGACCCAAAGAAAGCAGCTTGGTTTTTAATAATCAAAATTAATAACACCCTCATAGATATGAAAACGCATAAAAGCTATGTATCGTCTGATTTAAAAGAATTAAACGAGATCAAAGAGCGTTCAACAGCGTTAACTGATATGAGCAGTCATGTAGAAACTCTATTTATCGAATCACTGGCTGTAAAACCAAAATTGATAGTAGAACTTGGAATAAGAACCGGTGAATCAACATTTGTATTAGAACGTGTCGCTAAGTTATGCAGATCAAAATTGGTTAGCGTTGATATCGAAGATTGTTCTCATATTTCCTCTTATAAAGAATGGCTATTTATTCAAAAAGACGATATAGAATTCGCAAAGAAATTTGAAAATTGGTGTAAAATTAATAGGATTGAGCCAAAAATTGATATTCTTTTTATTGATACAAGCCATCTGTTTGAACATACTCTTCAGGAAATTAAATTTTGGTTTCCTCTTTTGTCAAATAGATCAAAGGTTTTTTTTCATGATACAAATCTAAAAAAGGTCTATCGTAGAAAGGATGGCAGTATGGGAACTACTCATGGGTTTTATAACGAAAGAGGTGTGATCAGGGCTTTAGATAAATATTTTAATAAATCTTTTAATGAAAAAGAGAATTTCGTTGATTTTAGAAACGGTTGGCTAATTAAACATCATTCTTATTGTAGTGGTTTCACAATATTAGAAAAAATATGCCCCTTAGTCAACGACCTTCCGGCTACTTCATAAACTCGTTCTATCGGGAGCGTACAACCTTTAAGCGCAATGCGTACCAGTAGGGGTGGACGTTTATTTTTAACATGATAAACGTATGCCTTCGGCCACAAGCATCTTGTTTATTTTGAATAGTCTCGTTGTAACAATTTTGTCAGGTTCATTACAAAGAAGATGGCATTTATCCACAACCAAAGGAGCCAAAGGAGACAGCGCGCCGGCTTTCTCTATCCAATTCCTGTTCAAAGGGGTGCTTAGCTGATTTTGTGGTGTGTGATTGATTATAAGTGCACGGGCTTTTATGTAAAGATACGTAGAATACTTGCATTTACCTACTACTAAACAGCTAAAGTTATCAACATATATTGTTGAATATCAGTTAATAAACAGGTGCTTTTTAGAAAATCGGCGAACTTTATTTAATAACAATGAAAATTAATGTAATTTTGACTCAGCATCATACATCACTATTTTTCGAAAAACAGTGCATATTTGTCTTCGGTAACATCTTTCGCTTTGGTATGAAAGCGAACACACTATTATAGGAATAAAAATGCTACTAACAGTTATCACCGAACAAGAAGGCCACGTTACTATGAGCGACGTCCTCCCAAATTATTGGCAATTAACAACAAGGGATTTAGTATGAAAAAATATATTAAAATTCTCATCCTGAGAATAGGTATTTTTGTTTTCATGATGCCCATATCGCTAACTCTGATAGCGCAGCAAACCCGTCCCGTGGGGGTTGACTCAGTAGTGGTGACTTTCAGCCGGGCGCCAAGCCAGGTTAATGTCCTGAAAGCGCCTTTAAAATACAATAAAGCCTTTGCCATAAGCTTTCAGGAGGACGATGCCATGTCGCCAATATTTAATGATGTATATCCGGCTTTTGAAGGAAAAAACAACAACCATGGTATGTTTTATACAAATGGCTGCGGAACAAACATTTCGTTTAAGATGTCAAGCGCTATTGTTATCTTCGCAAATAATGGACAGGATCAACTTAATCCAATTGACCCCTGGCATGCCAAGAACATACTTAACTGGGACCAACTGAAAACCTTATACCAGAGCCATTGGGGCATTGAAAACCACGGCCTTTTTGGCAGACCGGATACCAGCAGTCTTAATCTCATTGATTATGCCATTTACCGCACCGAAAGTTATGCCCGCAAGAAACTGTCCGATTCCATTTTATTTAAAACCTTTGTAATTCCCAATGGAGTAACCTCCTTTATTGGTGAATTAAGGCGTAAGCGCTATCATGGAGTTATAGACGTTGGCACCGGCCCTCAGTGGATTGGTTATATGTCCAATAATGGTTTCAATGTGCTAAGCGATACCATCAACTGGCTTAAATTGGTGAAATTAAGCCGTGCGTTTACCTACTCTGGGTTTATACCAGTCGCTGATTCACTTTATTCTGAAAGTAAACGGGGAATTCATATGTGGTATCTATCTGGAATGCATGCCTTACCCAATAACTTTTTAGGAGATTTGAACCAAATTTATTTAACCTATGGACAGCCGGGGTTAGATAATATTTTAATCGCCCCGGATGATGAAATTCTGGATTATCTCGCGGTTAAACAAGCTACACGGATACATACCATTTTAATAGGCAACAAGTTAAAAATCACTTTTTCAGGAAATATCCCTACTGATCGTTTATACTATGCCCTAACCTTGAATATTCGTTCCAATCAAAGCATTTCAGGAATTAAAGTATATGGGACTGATAAGTATAGTTCATCTGGTATTGGAAAAGATACTGCCTTGGTTAATTTATCTTGGAAGGGACGTGAATATATTTCTGCCAGAGTTATGGCGGATTCTATGGCTACCCTTGCAATTGCACATACGGTTTCTTCTGAATCGCAATGGGATGCCCTGGTAGCCATGGACTACGTTCAAATGATGCCCGACAGTCCACAAAAGACAGCCTTGACCCGAAAGCTCTGTGACTTGGATCAAAGTGGCTGGGTTTTACCCTACGATCCGGGTTTTTGCGCGTCGTTTCACTTTCAAAATGATACTACTATCTGCGCTGGGGATTGTATAACCCTGCGTGGGCCAAAGGGTATGGCGAGTTATACATGGAAATCCTCTTTGACAAATACCAGAATTGGCATCCTGGACAGCTTATCTGTTTCTCCGCAACAAAGCACGAAATATTTTCTTACGGAAGTGGATAAAGTGGGTAACGTATCAAAAGATTCAGTGCAAATAAACGTTAAGGCAGTTCCGGAAATCAAACTGCACCCTGCCGACACCACCTTACTTATTGGAGGGATGGTAAGCTTTGATGCCGGAGCCGGGTTCAGTAATTATTATTGGACAACTGGAGATACCACAAGGGTTGTGGATATTTTCTACAATGATTATCCCAATGGAACAGATACAATCAGAGTTATTGGCCTTACCGGATTTTGTGTCAGTGTGGGAAGTGCAGTAATTCATTTTGGAAAACCCAGCGGAATAGTTGAATTTTCAAATTCTGACATTAGGATTTTTCCTAATCCCAACCACGGGGTATTTAGCATAAGCTGGCCGGCACTATCAGATAAGCTTCTTTTTAATTTCACTGATGCTTTGGGGCGGGTGATCGTTAAAAAACAAATTAGGAGTGGAGCAACGGGAATAAATATTTCTATTCCCTGGCTTTTGCCCGGGTTGTATTTTGTGCAACTTAAGTCGGGAAGCAGAATTTGGATTAATAAAATAATCATTCGATAATAGATAATGCAAGCGCAGTCATTATTTTACTTTTATGATTGATAATTTTGTAAAAATTTTTAAGGCCTTGTGGCAAATCTTAAAATCAGGCTTAATGGACAAAATATCCGAAAAATTGCAAACTCGTTGCAGAAATTATTTTTTGTTCAGGAATTTTGCCCTTGTCAAACGAATCTGCTCATGTACCGTATAAAAGAAAATCAGCAGACCCTAATTATTGCAATGTTATTAAGGAAACGCTATACTAAGCTTGTCCCCCGGATTAATTAAATTGTTATTGTTTGGTCAAAACAAATAGAGGATATTGTCCAAATTTTCCGGCTGTTTTAGGATGTCTATCCTCCCAGTTGTAAATCCACTTTAATATTTTTTTACCGCCTAAGAAGGAGTGAATATAAATTTTACTGAAAGGAACAGAGATGCTTCTCCATACAAAAATTTCGATTTTAAAACTCCATTTATTGTTTTTGAAATAGCTATAAGGGAAAGCGTGAAAATATAAAACAGGGTTTTGTTTAACAGTACACGGGTAATAAAGTTTAAGCTTAGATAACATTTTCAGGAAAACACGGCCAGTTTTTTTAACGGCCTGCCAGAGTTTGATATAAAATAAAGCAATATCCATTAGCAGTGAATATTTATCACCCCATGTATAGACTACAGCGGCGGTATGGTTAGGCTTTAATGTTCTGGATATCTCGTTTAGCGCCTTCGATTGTTCATCCTTTGGAATATGAAAAATTACATTTAAGGATACTGCTGCATCCAGCAAATTGTCTTTTATTGGTAAGTTTGTAATATCACCAAGGATATAGATTCCTTTGTCACCAATTTTTTCCTTAGCCATGTGCAAACTCTCTAAAGATAAGTCGACACAAATACGGTAATCGTAGTTATCAGAATAAGTCAGATACTCATCGTATTGAATGGGCCCACTGCCGGCATCAAGAATAAATTTACCCTTTTGTTTAATATACTTTTTTACCCTAAGATTGCATCGTTTAAAGTACTCATTAGCCACAGGCCTGAGGTCTTCAAATTCTCCTGCATCAACAAAATACTTTTCGGAAAGATGTTTCCAACCTATATTGTTGTAAAAGTTTTCGACATCTTTTTTTTCATTACGCAAATCAAAATGATGTTTCTCCGGGTCATTGACAATTGCCATGTCCTTTCTGAGTAAAATAACGCCATCCAAAATAGGATAAATATATGTCCCGCTTACATTTATTAGCGCATTATCAAGTTGATAATCAATCTTAGTGCCGTCTGAGTAAAATAAAGTAGTGGAATTATTGCCTTTATTAATTCCCTCAATTTGTTCTTTGCCCATTGGTAAAAGACTTTCAAAGGTTATGGGGCATCTGAGTATATCAATAATCTCTTGTTTCATAATTATAATTTTAATTGTGCATCTTATGTTTCGACTTTAGTTGAAATGCATTGTAAGTGTGTTTAGTATGTAAATATTCTTTGTTGCTCCCTTTTAATTTAAATACAGTCATAAAAGTTAAAAAGATACCCATCGGCAACCTTGTTAACGCCCATAAAGTTCGCAAATTATAAAAATAACGCGGAATGGAAAAGACAAAAACAAGTACGCAAACAATAAACACAGGCAACCAAATGAAGAAATAATTTAGCGGTGCCAAAAATAAATAACCCAAAGAAATGACAAATAACAACGAAATCAGAAGAATACGAGGCAACAACACGAATTGAAGCGCTTTATTAAAGTAGTCGATGTTTCCGTGCAGGAACAGTTCTTTGAAGGAGGGCAGAAAGCTTTTTCCAAAATAATGGACCTGAGCCGAAATCCATCGCCTTCTTTGTTTGGTAAAGACTTTGGCGTTGGGAACTTTTTCATCATAAACATAAGCATCCGGTATGTATTCAATTCTTTTTCTTTCACGAAGTAACTTTAGTTCCAATTCTTTGTCAAATCCTCCGACCACCTCGACTTCTTTCATGGTATTCTTAAAATAAGTATAATCAAAAGCCATGGCAGACCCGATCAGGGCAGACGATAACCCCAAAACTCTGTGTCCTTTTCTAAAGATATGATTATTCATTTCTTCGCTTACCGCATCCAGAATAGCAAAAGGAGTGTCCATATTCTTGGCTACACGGTGGCCTTGTACTACCTGATATCCGGCACTAAAGGCGCTATTGATTTTGGTTAGAAAGTCCGGTGCCATAATGTTGTCTGCATCCAGGACTACTGCTATTTCATATGAATCGTCCAACCGGGCTAGTGCTGCATTCAAAGCCCTCGATTTGGTGCTAAATTCCAATTTAACTTCAAAAACTTTAACCTGTAACTGCTTCAGGGCTTTAACCGTTTCTGTCCGAAAGTCATCTGCAATAATAGCCACTTCATAGTTTTCGGCACCATAATCCTGGCACAGCGCTTCTTTGGCCACCTCAATAATTACAGCATCTTCGCGGTAACCCGGGATGAGGACAATCATTTTTCTTTTTCTGACATCCGAAAGGAACTTTCTTTTTAGTTTAAAAATTCCTGCTATTGCAAAAATGAACAAATAAACAGTAGTAAAAGTCAAATATAGATAAACAAAGGCTTCGATAAAAAAGATAATTTTGTAAATCATAGCATTGGATTTTCGTGAATTTCAGATGAAAAAAGATGGGCAATATGCCAGCCAATAGCGCGGTAGTAAGCCAGGAAATATTTTATTTTTCCTTTAAAGAGAAACCTAAAAGCATTTTTAGGTATGGCGACAAACAACTGATAAAGTAAAGCCGGATAATAATCCTTTCCCGACAGGTTTCTTCTCATAAAAACAATCCGGTTACGATTTTGGTAATAGATTTTCAATATGCTCATTTTTCCTGTAGAAACGGATTCCTTATGAAGGACATAGGAATTGCCCACATAATAAATTTTATAGCCGGACTGTTTAATTCGTGCACACCAGTCCGCCTCTTCATAATATAAAAAGAAAATGTAAGACATAAGTCCGATTTCTTTCACTATGTGCATGGGCACCATCATGGCTGCACCATGGGCATAAGCGGTTTCGCTGTCTTCGTCGTATTGGCCGCGGTCTTTTTCCCGGTATCCGATGGAGGAATTGCGCATGGTTATTTTCCCGATAGGAGTATAACCGGCGTATTGTATGGTGTCGGGTTGATAATAGAATTTTATTTTAGGGCTCACCGCGCCAATATCCGGATATCTTTCCAGTTTATCAATTAAAGGCTCCATGAAATGAACCGGCACTTCAATATCATTGTTCAGCAGCAGGACATATTCGCCACGGGCCCGCATCAAACCGTAGTTGTTTCCGGCTGCAAAACCGTAATTGATGGGGCTCTGTATGAAAACAACATTGGGGAAACGCTGCTTAATGAGGTTTGGATCATCTTGGGTAGAGTGGTTGTCCACAACAATCACTTCAAAATTGGGATAAGAAATTTTATTTAAGGATTCAAGAAGCGCGCAGGTAACCTCGGTTTGATTAAAATTTACCGTAATAATGGATACTAAAGGGTAATATTTGCGCTTTTCCTGCATGATGTTTAATTGTGTTTGGTGTCTTCAACATGGGAATGTTCGGTATGAATAAATTTTTTGGAAGCTCCCTTTATCGTTAGAAGACTGATAATCATAAGGATAAATCCGTATGGAAGGGAGAACAGGGCGATGAAGGTTGCTTTATTGTAAAACCTCCGGGGTACAGATATCATCAAAGCTATTGTTGTACCTATAAAAAGGGTGAGCCATGTGTAAAACCCGGGAAAGAAATAGGGCCGCAACGTCTGGAAAGGAACCAAATACACCACACCATAAATGAGGGAAAGGATAAATAGAATCCCATTTAAAAGAATACGCGGCGGCTGAATC
>BDSW01000019.1 GCA_002898175.1 bacterium BMS3Abin04 | reverse complement strand
CCTTCCTAAACCCAAAGCTTTAATAGTTCTTTTTTGAACTTTAGGTCTGTCAATAATACTTCTAATCTGTTTTATTTTTAATTTCTTCGTCATTTTTTTTACTCATTAAGAATTAAACAATTCAGCTACTTCCATTTTCCTTTTACTCGCCATATGCCTAGCATCAATCAAATCAAGTAAACCGTTTAAAGTTGCCTTTACTTGATTATGAGGATTGCTTGAGCCTAAGGATTTAGTTAATATATCTTGTACACCGGCTGCTTCCAAGACAGCTCTAACACCACCTCCGGCAATTAATCCGGTACCAGGTGAAGCGGGTTTAAGTAATACCCTGCCGGCTCCATATTTACCAATTATTTTATGAGGGATTGTACCTTTAATAATTGGAACTCTATATACATTTTTCTTTGCGTCATCAATTCCTTTAGAGATTGCATCGGTAACCTCGTTAGCTTTTCCAAGTCCCACACCTATGTGTCCTTCACCGTCACCAACTACAACAATAGCATTAAAGCTAAATCTTCTACCACCTTTAACCACTTTTGCGACACGGTTAATATGTACAACTTTTTCTTTTAATCCTTCTAATCCACTAACTTTTTTATAATTCAATTTTTGCTCCTTATAAATTCAATTTTACGCTGCCGGGAGAGGATTCGAACCTCTACATACGGCGTCAAAGGCCGCTGTCCTGCCATTAGACGACCCGGCAATAAAATTTATATTTTAATGCCTTCTTCTCTTACACTTTCTGCTAATGCCTTAACTCTACCATGATAACGATAAATGTTTCTATCAAAGACAGCTTGAGTAATTCCTTGAGCTGCAGCTTTTTTAGCCAACAATTTACCAACAACTTTACTCTTTTCAATTTTACCGCTAACCTTATTCAGATCTTCTTCTATATCTTTTGATAAAGTTGAAGCCGCTGCAAGAGTTTTACTATTGGTATCATCAATTAACTGAGCATAAATATGATTCAAACTTCTATAAACAGAAAGACGCGGTCTTTCAACTGTCCCGCTAATTTTCTTTCTGATTCTAATTTTCCTTTTTAATCTTACACTGTTCTTTGTAACTTTCATCTTTATTTTAAGCTCCTAAATGGTATATTAACCGGCTGTTTTACCTGCTTTTCTAATAATAATTTCATCCGAATACTTTATACCTTTGCCTTTATAAGGTTCAGGTTTTCTAAATGATCTAATTTTTGCAGCTACCAAGCCGACCAATTCTTTATCAATTCCGGTAATTTTTATTTGTGTCGGTTGCGGAACTTCAAGAGTAATTTCTTCAGGAGGTACGAAATATATTGGATGAGAATACCCAATATTTATCAAAAGATTTTTACCTTTAAGTTCGGCTTTATAACCAACTCCAACTATATTTAGTTCTTTAGAATATCCTTGCGAAACACCGGTAACCATATTTTGCAACAAAGCTCTGGTTAATCCGTGTAGAGCTCTATTCTCTCTTTGGTCATTAGGTCGAGTTACAATAATTTCTTCATCTTTAATCTCTATAGAAATATTAGGATGAAAAGTTCTTTCTATTTGACCTAATTTACCTTTAACCAATACAGTTTGGTTGTTTTGCTTAACCTCTACATCTTTAATATTTATCGGTTTTTTACCAATTCTTGACACTTCTAATCTCCAAGTTAACGATTACCAAATATGACAGATAACTTCTCCGCCAACTCCTAAATTTCTTGCTTGCTTATCGGTCAACAATCCATGTGAAGTTGAAATAATTGCAAGTCCTAAACCATTCAATACTCTGGGAATTTCATTTTTTTTAGCATAAACTCTTAGTCCAGGTTTACTGATTCTTTGTAAATCGGTAATCGATGATTCTGAGTTGACGTAATTCAAATAAATACGTAAAATATTTTGTTTATTATCTTCAACAATATTAAAATCTCTAACAAAGTTATTATTTTTTAATATTTCCGCCATTTTTACCTTCATATTATTAGAAGGCATTTCAACAAATTTTTTATCAGCTTTTACAGCATTTCTAATTCTTGTTAAAAAATCTGATATCGGATCAGTAACAGGCATACTATAATCTCCTTTTTTACCAACTAGATTTTTTTATTCCTGGAATTTCACCTTTAAGAGCCATTTCTCTAAAGACTAATCTTGAAACTCCAAATTTTCTATAATATGCTCTGGGCCTTCCAGTAAGCATACATCTATTTCTCAATCTAACGCGAGAGGAGTTTTTAGGCAATTTTTGAAGTCCTTCATAATCACCTTTTTCCTTTAACTCTTTTCTTAGAGCAGCATATTTTTCGACTAATCGTTCCCGTTTAGTTTCTCTAGCTACCAAGCATTTTCTTGCCATAATTTACCTTATTAAAATTATTGAATTTCCTTTTTCTTAAAAGGAATACCAAAAGCCACAAGTAATTCATAAGCTTCTTTATCAGTTTTTGCGGATGTGACAAAAGTGATATCCATCCCTAAAACTCTATTTGTTTTATCAACATCAATTTCAGGGAATATAATTTGCTCTTTTACTCCTAAAGTATAATTGCCTCGTCCATCAAAAGATTTATCCGGTATACCTCTAAAATCTCTAACTCTGGGTAGCGCCGTTGCAATGAGCCTATCCAAAAATTCATACATTCGCTCTCTTCGCAAAGTAACCTTTGCACCTATCTTCATTCCTTCTCTTAATTTAAAGTTGGAAATTGATTTCTTTGCAATTCTTACCGAAGCTTTTTGACCTGTAATAGTAGCCAAATGATTCATAGCTTCGTCCAAAACTTTAGAGTCTTGAATTGCAGAGCCGAGCCCCATATTAACAACAATTTTTTCTAATCCAGGTACTTGCATTACACTTTTATATGAAAACTGTTTCATTAATTTCGGAACAATATCGCTTTTATATTTCTTAAATAATCGCGGTGTTATTTTCTTAACAGTTTTCTTTTCTTCAACCGGTTTTTTAGCGGTACCTTTTTTCTTACTTTCTGTTTCTTTTTGTATTTTCTTAGCCATATTTATATCTCAACAACCATTTTAAAAATTATGGTAACATTTCTCCAGTTAATTTACTAATTCTAGCACTTCTCTTTTTACCTGACTTTTCATCAATTATAATTTTTTTGCCTACTTTAGACGGTTCATTTGTTTTGGGGTCCAAAATCATAATATTGGAAACATTAATTGGAGCCTCCTTCTCAACAATACCTCCTTGAGGATTTTGCTGATTTGGTTTTGTGTGTCTTTTTCTGATATTAACACCTTCAACTATCACACGATTTTTCTTAGGATAAACTTTAAGAATCTTGCCTGTTTTACCCAAATAATTTCCGGCAATAACAATAACCTTATCATCTTTTTTTATTTTCATTTTCATGGCCTTTGTTTTATAATACTTCCGGAGCTAAAGAAATAATTTTCATAAACTTCTTGTCTCTTAATTCCCTTGCTACAGGTCCAAATATTCTTGTACCTCTCGGTTCATTCTGAGGATTTAATAATACAGCTGCATTTTCATCAAATCGAATATAAGAACCGTCTTTTCTGCGAATCTCTTTTTTAGTTCTAACAACAACAGCTCTGGAAACCTCTCCTTTTTTAACACTGGCATTAGGTAATGCAGCTTTAACGGAAACAACAATTAAATCTCCCACGCTGGCGTATCTTCTATTACTACCGCCTAAAACTCTTATGCATCTTATTCTTTTTGCGCCTGAATTATCAGCAACAACTAAGTTTGTTTCTTCTTGTATCATTTAATTCTTTCTCCTTTTCAAACGCTGTTACTTAGCTTTTTCAATAATTTCGACTAATCGCCAATTTTTTCTTTTACTTAAAGGTCTTGTTTCCATAATTTTAACAACATCACCCGGTTTACATTCATTCTTTGCATCATGCGCCATTAAGCTGGTAGTTTTCTTAAAATACTTTTTATAAATAGGATGAGCAACTTTTCTTTCAATCTTTACTAAAATGCTTTTATCCATCTTATTTTTTGTAACAACACCAACTCTAGTTTTTCTTAATCCTTTATTTTCCATCTTATGGAATAACTCCTTATTTATTTATCAGATTTTTTCGCATCTTGAAGTTCCCTTTCACGTAAAACCGTTTTCATGCGAGCAATATCTCTTTTTGCTGTTTTAAGTTTGGCTGTATTCGTTAAACTTTTTAATTCATTTTGAAATTTTAAGTCAACAAGATTATCTTCTTCTTCTTTTATCCTTTTAACAAGCTCATCATTTTTCATTTCTCTAATTTCATATATTTTCATAATAAAGCACCTTAATTTTTATTCGTAATCGGGTCTTGAAACTATTTTAACTTTAATTGGTAATTTATATGAAGCCAATTTTAATGCATCCATTGCTATTTCTTTAGAAACTCCTGCAACTTCAAACATAACTCTACCTCTTCTAACAGGTGCCACCCAAAATTCGGGAGCTCCTTTTCCTTTCCCCATTCTAGTTTCCAACGGTTTTTTCGATACCGGTTTATCAGGGAAAATTCTAATCCAAACTTTTCCGTCCCTTTTCATTTTACGTGTTATTGCTACTCTACAAGATTCAATCTGTCGGCTAGTAATCCACGCAGGTTCCAAAGCTTTAAGACCGAAGTCTCCAAAACTTACTTTATGTCCACGCGTGGCTTTGCCTTTCATTTTCCCACGCTGTGATTTTCTAAATTTTACTCTTTTAGGCATTAACATAATTTATTGCTCCTTAAAACTTATTCTGAAACTCTTTTACCCAATACTTCACCGCGGCATATCCAAACCTTAACACCAATAGTACCGTAAATCGTATAAGATGTTGCGGCAGCATAGTCTATATCCGCACGAAGCGTATGAAGAGGAATTCTACCGTCTTTATATTGTTCAGTTCGAGCCATTTCTGCTCCGCCAAGTCTACCGGAACACATAACTTTAATACCCTGTGCACCCATTCTCATGGATGATGTAATTGCCTGCTTCATAGCTCTTCTAAAAGAAATTCTACCTCTCAATTGATTCGCAATGTTTTCAGCTACTAAATATGCATCTAATTCGGGTCTTTTTATTTCACTAATCTGTACTTTAACTTCTTTGCTTGTTAGTTGCTTTAGTTCTTGCTCTAACTGGGTAATTTCCTTACCGCTTTTTCCAATTACAACACCTGGTCTGGAAGTATGTAATGTTAGGATAATATTTTTAGAAGTCCTGTCAATAATAATTCGTGATACACCGGCTTTAATTAATCTTTTTCTGATATAAGAACGAATTTTATAATCTTCTTTTAATTTTGGAGCGTAACTTTTATTTTCATACCAATTAGATTCCCAACCTCTTATTACCCCAACTCTAAGACCTATAGGATTTGTTTTCTGACCCAAATGTTCCTCCTAAAATTACCTTTTTGTCGTAACTACAATAGTTAAATGATTAGACCTTTTCCTTATTCTGTAAGCTCTGCCCATAGGAGCCGGCAACATTCTTTTCAAAGTTGGTCCTTGGTTAACAAAAGCTTCTCTAATAAATAATTCTGAAACCTCGCGTTTATTATCTTCGTCTTTATTAAATAAATTAGAAATAGCAGAACGCAACACTTTTTCTACATCTCTAGCTGCATGTTTTGTACTAAAATGCAATATCTCAATAGCCTTATCAACGGATTCACCTCGAATCATATCAATCACTAACCTCATTTTACGAGGTGAAGAACCGATATATTTATGCGTAGCTTGGGCTTCCATAATTCCTTTTCTCCAATATTATTTCTTTAATCTAGAAGCTTTTTCAGCTTTTGTACCAGGATGGCCTCTAAAAATTCTCGTGGGAGAAAACTCCCCTAATTTATGGCCGACCATATTTTCCGAAATATAAACCGGGATCATTTTATTACCATTATGAACTGCAATTGTATGCCCTACAAATTCCGGTGAAATTGTACTTGCTCTAGACCAAGTTTTAACTATTTTTTTTTGGTTAGTTTCGTTTAGTTTACGGATTTTAGCTAAAAGCTTATAATCTATAAATGGTCCTTTCTTAATTGATCTTGGCATAACTTATCTAACCTTTTCTTCTTTTTATAATATATTTATTAGATTCTTTTCTTACACTTCTTGTTTTTAATCCTTTAGCTTTTTGTCCCCAAGGAGAAACCGGATGGCCGCCACCGGAAGATCTACCTTCTCCACCACCCATCGGGTGATCAACCGGGTTCATAGCAACACCGCGAACCTTAGGTCTTTTTCCCACCCAACGTGTTCTTCCTGCTTTACCGATACTAATATTTTCATGATCAGTATTTCCAACA
>BDSW01000018.1 GCA_002898175.1 bacterium BMS3Abin04 | reverse complement strand
GTGTACAATCTGTTTTCAAAACAGCACTTAAAAAAGCAGGCGTAAAAAAGAAAGCTACAGTTCATACTTTGCGTCATAGCTTCGCGACACATTTGCTGGACGAAGGAACCGACATTCACTACATTCAAGAACTGTTGGGACATAAGCGACTTGAAAGCACTCAAATTTATACTCGTGTATCCTCTTACTCAATAAATAAAATCAAATCCCCCGCAGATAAATTAAAAATTTAGTTGTAAATTTGCTGTGGTTTACCGGAAAGGATATTTACGGAATCACAATTTTTTTTGAAAAGAATATTCCGTAAGTCAGGCCGTTAATTTAATTAGATTCCGAAACAATCCGCCAAGGCGGACGGAATGACGGATACCGGAGTTTATAAATAAAATTCAAGCATAATTTTCCAGGTAAAAATGAAATCATATTCTTACAAATGCTTTAACTGTAAAACGGAATTCCCGTCCGAAAAAATTGAGAAAGAGTTTATTTATCTTTGTCCCAAGTGCGGAAGCGCCGAAAAGAACAAACCGCTTACCGGAGTTTTAACAGTAGAGTACGACTACGAAAATTTGAAGAAAAATTTACAACGCAAGGAATTTCTAAAATTACAACCCGGAAAGTTTTGGCTTTATCCCCGGCTTTGGCCGTTGGATTTTTCAAAACTGAACAGCGCTCTCTTTCCACGGCTCGCGCTGCCTTCCGTTCAATTGCTTCAATACGAACTTAACGGCGGAATTAAAGTTTCAGTTCAAGACGAGACACGCAATCCGACTTTATCATATAAAGACAGAGCTTCTTCACTTGTTGCATTAAAAGCAATGGAAATGGGAATTACGGAAATAGCGGCGGCATCAACGGGGAATGCGGGTTCTTCGCTTGCAGGTATTTGCGCTCGACTCGGTTTAACAAGCAGAATTTACGTACCGCAGAATATCCCGGAATCCAAACGGATTCAGATTGAATCTTACGGCGCAAAATTGGTAATAGTTAACGGCGATTACGATTCGGCATTCGATAAATGTCTGGAGGATTCCGCTAAATACAAATGGTATAACCGAAATACAGCTTATAATCCTCTGACCATCGAAGGGAAAAAATCCGCAGCTTTCGATATTTTCATATCGACACAAGGAAATATTCCCGAACATATTTTTGTGCCTGTCGGCGACGGCGTAATAATTTCCGGTATTTACAAGGGATTCGCAGAACTCTTAAAACTCGGCTGGATAGAAAAACTTCCGAAATTGATTGCCGTTCAATCGGAAAAGAGCAATGCCGTTGTGCGCTATTTGGAATCGGGAACTTTCGAGTACAGACCGGCAACCACAAGAGCGGATTCAATATCAGCCGGGGCACCGAGAAATCTTTACATGGCTGCGAATGCGGTAAAAACATCCGGCGGTTACGGTATTGCGGAAAGCGACGAAGAAATTCTATCGGCCCAAAAGGAGTTTATAAAGCAGACCGGAATTTTATGCGAACCTTCCAGCGCAGCGGTTTATGCGGCATACAAAAATAACCCGTTGGAAAATTCGTTGTTATTAATCACCGGCAACGGTCTGAAAGACGTAGATGCATTAAAATAATTTTATTTAGGGTATCCTCAGAAAGTATTTTATAAAAGATAAAAAGGAGATAGTATCGCTCCGAAGGAGCTTTTTTATTCATCTTTTTTATTTATTACCATAATTCCGCATCTACGATGCTTTATATTAAATTAAAAAGCTCCGTGGGAGCGATATTATGGTAACTATATGTGAATAAAAGGAAAAACAGCTCCGTTAGGAGCGACATTACAAAAATATTAAATCAAAGTTTATTCAAAAAGTCACTATTGAGCCAATGACTTAAAAATTTATTTCCAAAATGCAAAGTAATATTGAATATATGCTGTTTTGTTTGCACGTTTTTAACAAAATATTACTCTTAACCCTTATTAATATAATAAGTTATAGCATTTTGAGGAAACCCTATTTAACAAACGTAAAGGAATCAAAATGAACCTTAAAAATAAATTAATGCTGGTAACCGGAGGATCGAGCGGTATCGGTTTGGATATTGCACGATTGGCAAAAAGTCGCGGTGCAAATGTGATAATCTGCGCAAGAAATCCGGAAAAGCTTGAGAAAGCGGCGCAAGAATTTAATTTGCACTATTATGTTTGCGACGTTTCCGAAGAAGAGCAAGTAGTGAAAATGTTCGGAAGCATTAAGCAGGATTACGGCGATCTCGATATTCTCATCAACAATGCCGGCTTCGGTTATTTTGCTCCTTTGGATGAAATCGAACCCTCAAAATTTTTAGACGTTTATAAAACAAACGTACTCGGCGCGGCTTTATGCGGACGCGAAGCTGCTAAACTATTCAAGGAAAAGAAAAGCGGGAATATTGTTAATATCGCATCAACAGCCGCGTTAAAAGGATTTGCTTCCGGCAGTCCTTACGTAGCTACAAAATTTGCATTGCGCGGAATGAGCGAGTGCTGGCGGGCGGAACTCAGAAAGTTTAATGTGCGGGTAATTCTTATGAATCCCAGCGAAGTGCAAACGGATTTCGTAATTAACTCCGGCAGAAGCAAACGGGAGTTCAATCCCACAAAACTTATTGGGGAAGATATTGCTCACGCCGTTATTTCCGCATTGGAAATGAATGAAAGAGGATTTATACCTGAGTTAACCGTTTTTGCGACAAACCCCGTTGATTAAGAATTGTGGGGAACAACGATCGTTGTTCCCTACGACTTATTTGTACTGTAAATTTCTCACCATTTTTTTACTATCCCACGGTGCGGGTTTTCCACCCAAATATTTATGGAACCATTCGAGATGAGCATTATAATAAAGCGGCATGGATTTTAAGAAACTCGGCCAATGCCCGTCGTTCTTGAATATTATTAATCTCGAATCAATTCCTTTCAGTTGTAAATTGGTAAAATAACGAATGCTTTGCGTGTATGGAATTCTGAAGTCCTTTTGACCAGTTATAATAAGTGCCGGGGTTTTGAAATTATTGACATAATTGCTGGGAGATTTAGATTCGTAATTATTGCCCAAATCCCAATTTGCAAACCATAATTCTTCGGTCTCTTCTTTAAATTCAGACAAATCATAAATTCCCATCATCGAAGCCAAACATTTAAACCTGTGTGTTTTTGCCTGCAGAAGATTCATAAAATAACCTCCGTACGACCAGCCCATCGCTCCCATCCGTGTGCTATCCACAAAACTTAATTTTGCCAGTGAATCCGTTACTTTCATAACATCGACAAAAACTTTACCGTCCCAATCTTTCGAAATTTCCGCTGTATATTTTTGTCCGAATCCTATTGAACCGTGCGGATTAGGGAATGCCAAAACGTAACCTGCAGCGGGATAAACCTGCCAATCGAAACGGAAAGAATCCATCCACTGGTATTGTGGCCCGCCGTGCACATTAATTATAAACGGATATTTTTTATTGGGATCGAAATTATGCGGCTTAATTAAAAATGTTTGAACCGGAATTCCATCGGCACCCTTTATCCACAACTGTTCCGCAGGACGAAAGTCAACTTCTTCTCTAATTTTCCGGTTAATGCTTGTAATATCTTTGAACTTCTTAGCGCTAAAATCGAACCTTGCAAGCTCGTACGGTTTATCAATTTTGGAATAAGAAACCACCGCAAATTTTTCACCGGGAGAAATTTGGAAAGAAGCAATTACTTTATTCGGAATAAGCTTTTGAATTTTTAATGTATTCACATTTATTTTGAACAACGGCATGTAGCCTTGCTCGAATGCAGTGAAATAAATAAATTTGGAATCGCGGCTCCATTCAAAATCGTTTACCCAATTATCAAATGCTTCCGTTAATATTTTTCTTTCGCCAGATTTGCGGTTGTAAATTGCAAGGTTAAACATATCGGATTCGTAACCCGGAGTTTCTTGAGTTTTGTAAGCAATATATTTTCCGTCGGGCGAATACTTGGGATCACCATCGTAAGCTTTATTTTCTTTAGTAATATTTGTTAATTCACCGGCGTTAAGTAAAACCGTCCAAACATCCGAATTTGTAGAGCTTTCCGGATTTTCAACACGTTTGGAATCGAATGTAACTTCGGAAAAATCCGGAGAAAATTCATAATGATCACTTCCGCCGGCTGCAAAAGTAGGCGAGTTGTAAAAGCCCGGAGTGAGATCGGTTAACGAGGAATCCTGCAAATTCAAAAGTAAAACATGGGTGTACCGCCCGTCGTTGTATTTCGTCCAATGCCTTACGAATAAGCTGTCCGCAAGATGAGCTTGAACCGGTCCGTCCAGCATTCCGTCGAGATTCTTTTTATTACACTCGTAATCCGTTCCGCACTCGGGAAATATTTTAGCCTGAAAAAGAATTTTATTCCCGTCGGCTGAAAGTTTAGGTGAGGAAATTCCGTATTTGCAATGTGTTTCTTGAACAGCTTCTCCGCCATTGAGAGGAAGTTTAAATAACTGTGGCTTACCGTTTCTTGCGGAAACAAAATAAACCGACTTATCGTCTTTGCTCCAAATGGGATTGTAATCCGCCGCTTTGTTTACGGTTAATTGTCTTAGCCCGCTTCCGTCTGCATTAACAAGATAAACATCGGTGTTAGTTCTTGCTTCTTTTAAATTACTTTTTGTTACGGTAAACAAAACCTTACTTCCATCATGAGAGATTTGCTGCGATCCCACATATACTGTTTTATATAAATCCTCAATTGTTATTGCGCGTTTCTTGCTTTGTGCAAAAAACGGCATAGTAATTAAAAGAAAGATTGTAAATAATCGTTTCATTATTTCTCCATATAAAGATTTGCTAAAAAATGATATACAAAATTACATTATTCCGATGCAATTTGAAGTAGTTTATTTATCGTTTTCCAATTTCCGGTAGTTGTTTTTAAATCCAATTTCTTTTCGATGTAAGTATTCGAAAATATTGTTTTCCCGTAACCGCCCGGGCAGTACAAATAAATTTCGGTACCTATAATTTTATAAACATCATTCGTTTCTTTGTTTGGAGTTAAACGATCAATAAACTCTTTTGCCGGCTTGTATTCCATAAATGTCACGTATAGTTTTCCGATATCGATATCATTAATCTTAAGGAAAGGATTTTGTTTGATTATCTTTCCAAGTTCGCTTTGTGTTTTTACAATAACTTTAACATCAAATCCGTATTTCCGTTTTATTGCCTTTACAATTGAAGCGGATATTTCACTAATATTGTTTTCAGTAGAGTTAAACAATACATTTCCGCTTTGTATATATGTTGAAACATCGTATAATCCTATTGATACGTAAAGCGATTTTAAATCTTTCATCAAAATTCTCTTTTGACCGCTCACGTTTATTCCCCTTAATAATGAAATATATTTTTTCATTCGATCTCCTAATGGATGTTTACTTTTGTTCGGACATCCAAACAACAATTAATTTATAATTATATTTCCAATTTACTAAATGAAATATTAGCTGGTATATGCAAAAAATAGGCTTTATGGTTTACTCATTTCCGCCGGACTTTCGGGAAGGATGGGGAAATTCAAACCATTATTGGAATATGACAATAAAAG
>BDSW01000017.1 GCA_002898175.1 bacterium BMS3Abin04 | reverse complement strand
CTTTGTCTCAATCTTGCTCTTACTCAAAACATAAAAACTAATTAAAATTAAGAAAAAAGAGTATGATTAAGAAAGTCCGACGAAATAGCTGTTTGCTATTTCTTACTCGTAATCGTAATCTTACTCTCCTTCATGTAACTCACGTGCCGAAGGTGTAAGAAAATTAAAATTCTTTGTGTTCATTACTTTTTAACTCTCAGCGTACTTATATGTTAGAATTTACAAAGGAAAAAGATATAATTATATTTGGCAAAGGAGGGGGATTGCGTAAAAGCACAGAGATGCTGTCGCAAAGAATCCCCTGATTGTCAAATCCAATACGTGGTATATCTGAGCGCTTGAGGCTGTATTCGATAAGAGAGTATAATGATTTGACATTAACAACAAATTGTTAAAACAAGTGGAAGTTCTAATGAAAGAGGAACAAATTTTTGTAGGGATTGATGTTAGTAAAGGATATTCAGATATTATTTTGCTAACATCAGAAAAGGAACTCTTCGAGAGAAGCTTTCAACTAGATGACACAAAAGAAGGTCACGAAATATTGAAAGCAAAGTTAGAAGATGTGGCAACAAAAGCCAATAAGATTATCTGCGGGGTAGAAAACACCGGGGGATATGAGCGCAATTGGGTAACAGCGATTAAATCTATATCAAACAAGAATGAGAAAATAGAAATTTACAAGCTCAATCCCAAAGCGGTAAAACATCAGATTAGTAGTTTGATGCGTCGCACAATAGATGACGGAGTAAGTGCCGAAGCAATAGCAATTTATATGGCAAACAATTATAAGCTTCTAAAGCAGAACTGGGAAAATAGTATCAAACAAACCAGTGAAATAACTGAGGGTAAACTATTGCATAAAATGATTCAAGGACTAATAAAGCAGAGAACTATGAAGTTAAATCAGCTTGAAAAGTTGCTTTATCAAACATTTCCCGAGATGCTTGAATACTCAAGAAATTCTCAACCAAAGTGGGTATTAAAACTCTTAGGGAAATACCCTTCGGCAGAAGCTGTAAAAAGAGCGAAAATGAAGGGGCTTACATCTATTAAGGGAGTAAGTGAAGATAAAGCTAAAGATATAAAACAAAAGGCGATAAAGAGCGTGGCGTCTTTTAGTGGTAAAATTCCCGAAATGATAATATCACAGTGCTGCAAAGACATAATTGAATTGGACGAGGAAATAGAGAAGCTAAAGAAAGTTTTGGTAGATTTATACAAAGATAATGAAGATATTAAAATACTTACATCGGCTAAAGGTATTGGGCAATGGACAGCCACTGCATTTTTAATTGACTTGGGCGATTATTCAAGATTTAGCAGTAGCGATCAATTGGCGGCATTCTATGGTGTGCACCCATCATTTAAGCAAAGTGGGGACGGTAAGTTTAAGGTTAGAATGAGCAAAGAAGGCAGCGCTTCAATGCGTTCAACACTTTATCTTATAGCACACAATTTATATATGCATAACCAATACTTTAAGTCGTTGTATGCTAAATATGCAGCTAAGGGAAAGAAACATAATGTTATAATGGGAATACTGATGCATAAAGCTTTGAGGATTTTATGGGGCATGCTTAAATCGAGAACTAAGTTCAATCCTAAGGTTGATATAAAGAATCAACAGAAATATAAACAAGAAAAAGAAATTCCTATGATAAGTATTAAATCCAGAAGATTACAGCAAATAACAATGGAAGCACCAATATCGAGATCGAACATGAAAAAAAGGAGAGCTATGATTGAGTCTCAATCATCTACGAAAGATGAAAAATACGAGATCATCAATGCATAACTCTCTTCGCAAACATAATAAATTGTTTGATTTTTTTACTTGAAAATTAACGGTATATCTTCGCGGTTAAGAGAAAGGAATAAATAATGTCAACTAAATACATAACATACCTCAAAACTCCAATAGGACTAATAAAAATAACCGCCGATGACAATGCTGTTAATTCCGTTCTCTTTGTTTTTGATGATACGGAAATGGAAGAGGAGAATCTTAATCTCGTCTTGACACAATGCAAAACCGAACTTGCCGAATACTTTGCCGGAAAACGGAAAGCGTTTGATGTTCCGATCCATCAGGAAGGAACGGAGTTTCAGAAAAAAGTTTGGAATGAATTAATCAAAATTCCTTACGGCAAAACGGTATCGTACAATGACCTTGCAAAAGCATTAGACAACGTAAAATCAATTCGGGCAGTTGGCGCAGCAAACGGTAAGAATCAAATCTCAATCATTGTTCCGTGTCATAGAGTAATTGGCAGCGATGGAAGTTTAACCGGTTATGCGGGCGGATTGTGGAGAAAGAAATGGCTGCTTGATCATGAAAAAGAATTTTCCGGTGGAGAAAAGCAAATGGAGATGTTTTAAAAAAGAGTTATTTACCTTCGGCGTTATTTATTCCGCAAGCTGAATGTCATTTTTATTACGTTGTCATTCCCGCGAATGCGGGAATCTCCTTAATTTAAATTTTTGATTATGAAAACTTATTATTTTTATATTTTGGTTGGCAAGAAAATATAGTACTGTATATTGAAATGATTTGTCCCTATATTTAATAGGGAAGTAACTCTTAAGATTCTTGTATTCGAGGGAATGATAAAGGGAAATCAATATGTATTATCAAACCGAAATAACGTTAAACCCTCGCCCGCGAGGGTTTCATATAATTACCCGTGAAATTGAAAACGCCATACTGGAAATTAGTAAAGTCAAAATCGGGATTGTAAATATTTTTATAAAACACACATCGGCTTCACTTACAATTAACGAAAATGTATCTCCCGAAGTTAAAACGGATATGCAGAATTATTTCAACAAACTTGTACCGGATGATCTGCCTTATTTTGAACATACACTCGAGGGACCGGATGATATGTCGGCACATATTAAATCGTCTATGCTGGGATATTCGTTAACAATTCCGGTTACCGACGGCAGGCTGAATCTTGGAACATGGCAAGGCATTTATCTTTGCGAACATAGAAATCACGGCGGAGCGAGAAGGCTTGTTATAACTTTAATTGGTGAATAAGCAAGATTAAAATTCTCAGATTATTAAAAAACAAATATTCATCCTTTGTATTTTATAGTTTAACATTATGATAATTTATATGGAGATAATTCTGTAAATGGACAAATATGATGTAATAGTAATCGGCAGCGGACCCGGCGGGGAAGGGGCTGCGATGAAAGCAGTTAAAGCCGGCAAACGTGTTGCTATTTGCGATCATTTTAAAAATATCGGCGGGAACTGTACACATCGGGGAACTATTCCCAGCAAAGCCTTAAGACACGCTACACAAATGCTTCAGGAACGCGGCACAATTGGACATGTGCATTATCAAGATTTAATTGCAACTGCAGAATCGGTAATTAAGCAGCAAATGAAATTGCGTAATGGTTTTTACGAACGTAATTGGGTTGATGTAATAGATGGACATGCAAAATTTGTGGATAACCATACGGTAGAAGTTTTGCTGACTAACGGCGGCAAACAAAAATACAAAGCCGATTACTTTGTAATAGCAACCGGTTCGCATCCGTACCATCCCGATGATATCGATTTTTCGCATCCGCGCATTGTTGATAGCGATACAATTCTTGACATACAAGAACATCCGCATTCTATTACAATATACGGTGCCGGAGTAATAGGCTGTGAATACGCTTCCATTTTTAGAGGAATGCGGACAAAAGTGAATTTGATTAATACGCGTTCGCAATTGCTTGCATTTTTGGACGATGAAATTATTGATGCTCTCAGTTATCATTTGCGCGAAAACGGTGTTCTTATTCGTCATAACGAAGAGTATGATAAGGTTGTTCCTAACGACAATGGAGTTACGCTTTATTTAAAGTCTAACAAAAAAATTCATACTGACTATCTTTTCTGGGCACAGGGAAGAACAGGTAACTCGGCAAATATGGGACTTGAAAAACTTGGGATTGAAATTGACCATCGGGGATCAATTAAAGTAAATGAAAATCATCAAACAGCGGTTCCGCACATTTATGCAGTAGGGGATGTTGTCGGTTTTCCAAGTCTGGCAAGCGCATCGTATGATCAAGGACGTTTTGCAGCATTGCATATTGTAGCCGGAAAAAGCGAATACCATTTGGTTGAATATATTCCAACCGGAATTTACACATTGCCGGAAATCAGTTCTGTGGGAGCAACTGAAAAAGAACTTACCGAAAAGAAAGTCCCTTACGAAATAGGCCGCTCATTTTTTAAACATCTTGCTCGTGCACAAATTACAGGACACACAACAGGAATACTAAAAATACTTTTTCATGCGGAAACGCTTGAAATACTCGGCATACACTGTTTCGGCAACAGTGCTTCGGAAATCATACATATCGGTCAAGCTATAATGTCTCAGAAAGGAGAAGGGAATAATTTAATGTATTTTGTAAACACAACATTTAACTATCCCACAATGGCGGAAGCCTACCGCGTTGCCGCACTGAACGGATTGAATAGGGTGGAAGAATAGAAAAGTACTGTTAAAAATAATTAAGTGAGGAAAGTCTTTGTCTAAACATTTTTTTGATAAACCATTTGATGATGGTACAAAAATTAAATTGGAAATATTTAGAAAATACTTAGAAGCATGGTTGCCAACTTTTACTAGAGATAAAGTCCATCATTGGAAAGATATATTTATATATGATTTATTCGCAGGTACAGG
>BDSW01000016.1 GCA_002898175.1 bacterium BMS3Abin04 | reverse complement strand
GCTTATAAATCGACAAACAGTTCTTCTGTTAATTAAAAAAAATAGACGGAAATAGTTAAGATGTGTCAATTCAAATTACTTTTACAAAATCTGAATTAAATATTATGACAGGAATAAGCCTTCCAAAATGGATCAAACCACATTTGTATTCAAATAAAAAATTTAGTGATCTAAGTAAAGCTGAATTAGAAGATTTGAAAAATCGCATTAAAAATTTCCAGGATGATGATCCCCTGGTTTCAGTGGTAATCCCTGCCTGGAATGAAGCAGATAATATATTTCGCACACTCTCATCTCTGGCAGGCAGCACGACAAAACATAGAGTTGAAATAATTGTCGTGAATAATAATTCAACCGATAACACCCAGAATATTATTAATGAATTAGGTGTCCGGAATTATTTTGAACCTAAACAAGGAATTTCTCATGCAAGGCAATGCGGCCTGGATAACGCCAAAGGTAAATATCTTTTGTGTGCAGATTCAGATACTTTTTATCCCCCAAAATGGATTGACTTAATGATAAGGCCCATGATTAAAAATAAGAATATTACAGGAGTTTATGGAAGATATGCTTTTATCCCTCCCGAAGGTGTAAGCCGGTTTTCTATGTGGATTTATGAAAGAGTTGTCGGGATTTTAGTTCGGATTCGCAAGTATAATCGGGAATTCATAAATGTGATGGGGTTTACAATGGGTTTGGTTACTGAAATTGGCAGAACAACAGGTGGGTTTAAAGTAAAAGATGCCAGGGTATATGCAAATTCCAGAGATAGTGAGTATTTTACTGAAGAATCTGAAGATGGTACAATGGCTCTTAATCTAAAGAAGAAAGGTAAATTAAAACTAATTACCAACCCTAATGCAGTTGTATTCACTTCTTCCCGACGCATTGAATATGACGGAGGTGTATGGAAATCTTTCAAACAAAAACTTGAAGTCCATTCAAAAAGATTGATAGAATATATTACCGGGAAATGAAATTTCTATGACTCGGAATTATCTTTTCGTATTTGTGATAGAGAAGAATAAGTAACTTTTTTCTTTTTATATTTGCAGTCTATGAAAATAGCTATTGAAGGCCAACGTTTATACAGAAAAAGAAAACATGGCATGGACATGGTTGCGCTGGAACTCATTAAGGCGTTGCAAAAACTGGACCAGAAAAATGAATATGTTGTTTTCATTAAACCGGACAAAGACCGTGACATTTTTCAGGAATCTCCTAATCTTAAATTTGTGGAGCTCGCTGGCGGCCCCTACCCTATCTGGGAACAATGGGCTTTGCCAAAGGCAGCCAAAGCTGAGGGTTGCGACATCCTGCATTGCACAAGCAACACAGCCCCTATAAATCCCAAAATACCTTTGATACTAACCCTGCATGACATTATTTACCTTGAAAGCATCAGTCTGTTCAAAAAAGCTGGGACATGGTATCAAAAGTTCGGGAATATGTACCGCCGGTTCGTTGTGCCACGGGTTGTAAAAAAAGCCGATAAAATTATCACCGTATCCAAATTTGAAAAAAACCGGATACATGAATTTTTTGGGTTCCCCCCGAAAGATGACCGCCTTGTTTCAATTTACAACGGAGTGAGCGAACATTTTAAAAAAACAGACGACCCCAAAACACTTCAAAGGGTGAAAGAATTGTACGCCCTGCCCGACCGGTTTTTGTTTTTTCTCGGCAACACCGATCCGAAAAAAAATACCATCGGGGTACTGAGGGCATTTTCCGGCTACCTGAAAAAATCCGGAGACAAAGATATTTATCTCGTTATACTCGACTATGAAGATTCTGAGCTGGAAAAACTTCTTGCTGAAATTGGAGATAAGGAGCTCAGAGAACACATCATTCTAACCGGATATGTGATCAATACAGACTTACCGGCGGTTTATAATCTGTGTAAAATCTTTCTTTATCCTTCCTTGCGGGAAAGTTTTGGAATTCCCATGCTTGAGGCCATGCGATGCGGTACGCCGGTGATTACCTCCAATACTTCCTCAATGCCCGAAGTTTCGGGAGGGGCTGCTTACCTTGTGGACCCCTTCAAACCCGAGGAAATTTCCAGGGGAATTGAGTTGCTCCTTTCCAATGAAGGATTGAGAAACGAATTGATTGAAAAAGGTATCCTGCAGGCAGAAAAGTTTTCCTGGAAAAGTATGGCTGAAAACGTTCAGGAACTTTATCAAACGGTTTATAAGAAGCATCATGCCTAAATTCGTAAGACTATGATCAAAAACAGAGACATCGTGATGGTTGGACTGGCGGCTTTCGACATCCGGAGTGGAAGCAACGTTATCAATCTGGCAGAAGTATTTTCGAAACAAAACCGTGTCCTTTACGTAAATTACCCACTCGACCGAATGACCATACTTCGTAAACGAAAGGACCCTGTCATTCAAAAAAGACTTAAAATAATCAAAGGTGAAATTCCGGATTTGAAACAGGTCAATGATAACCTGTGGAGTTTTTATCCCAAAACCGTTCTTGAATCTATCAATCAGCTGCCCTTCAACAGGTTGTTTGATTTTTTGAATAGAATCAACAACAAACGCTTTTCACACGAAATTAATCGTGCCCTGAAAAAGTTGAATTTTAAAGATATCATCATTTTCAACGATACAGACATGTTCCGTAGTTTTTACCTCAAAGAACTTATAGGTGCCAAAACTTATGTTTATTATACCCGCGACAATATGCTGGCGGTAGATTACTGGAAGCGCCAGGGCACACGCATCGAACCTGCCCTTATGAAAAAAGTGGATTTAATTGTTGCCAACTCCATTTACCTTGCCAATATCGGAAAACGTTACAATCTTTACTCCTATTATGTTGGCCAGGGTTGCGATGTATCCCTTTTTGATAAAAAACTGATTAAAGAAGTTCCACCGGATTTGAAACCCATAAAAAAACCTGTTATTGGTTACATCGGTGTACTCTATATCCTGCGTTTGGATATCGATGTTTTGGTTCATATTGCCAAAAGTCATCCAGAGTGGTCGCTGGTATTGGTGGGCCCCGAAGATGATGTTTTTAAAGAAAGTGAACTTCATCAAATTGACAACGTATATTTTCTCGGAAGCAAAAAAATGGAAGAGATTCCGGCATATCTTTACGGATTCGATGTAGCTTTAAACCCTCAGAAACTCAACGAAGTAACCATTGGAAACTATCCGCGTAAAATTGATGAATACCTTGCCATGGGAAAGCCTGTTGTTGCCACCAAAACTAAAGCCATGGAGGTATTCAAAAAATGGGTTTACCTCGCTAACAACAAGGAAGAATATGTGGAGCTGTTGGAGAAAGCGCTGAAAGAAAATACACCTGAAAAAGTGACTGAACGCGAAAAAGTGGCCCGTAGCCATACGTGGGATGCCAATGTAGAAGCCATTTACGAGAAAATTGAAATGATTGAAAAAATGAAATAATTATGACACTCAAAGAAAAAATAAAATCCCACGAAAAGCTGAAGAAGTTGGCTTTGTGGATGCTAATGCCAAGGAACCAGGGCAGGCCACGGCTTTGGGTAAAGCTTTTTTTGAACCCCCTGAAACATAAAAAAGGTAAAAGGACGCTCATAAGACGCAATAACCGAATGGATGTTTTGCCTTTCCACAATTTTGAAGTGGGCAAAGATTCTACTATTGAAGATTTTAGCACAATCTCCAACGTGGTGGGTGACGTAATCATCGGCGACCATACCCGCATTGGCATTGGGGATGTCATCATTGGTCCTGTAAACATTGGAAATGATGTCATTTTTGCGCAAAATGTGGTGCTCTCCGGCCTGAATCACAGCTACGAGGATATTTCTATCCCAACTCGTCGGCAAAAAGTAAAAACAAAGACCATCATCGTTAAAGATGAAGTTTGGATTGGGGCCAATGCCGTGGTTACAGCCGGTGTCACTATTGGGAAACATTCCATTGTGGCTGCCGGATGTGTGGTGGTAAAAGATGTGCCTTCTTACAGTATCGTCGGCGGTAATCCGGGGAGAATCTTAAAACAGTACAACCCCGAAACCAAAGCATGGGAACGTGTGAAAAAATAGCCGACGAGCTTCCATGTTTGCATCATTTTCATATTTTAGCATAATGATAATACTGAAGAAGAGTATCCTTTTATATAACTTAAAGTAAATCAAATAAATGCATAAAATATCTGCTTTTTTAAAATATACCAGCGACTTCCTAAAATGGAGAGAATACCGCTATATTTTCACCTCCATAAAATATATTTTATTCCATAAAACAACTTCACATACACGAATTTACCACAGCAGCCTCGGTATCTTTTTATCGCGGAAAGGAACGTTAGACTTTCAGTTTGCCAATTACGCCTACGAGTGGGGCGTCAAAAAGTTTGTTTACCAACATCTTCCAAACTGTGATGTATTTTTAGATATCGGCGCTAACATTGGAACCTATGCTATTTTACTGGCAGATAAAGGCTTAAGAGGATATGCTTTTG
>BDSW01000015.1 GCA_002898175.1 bacterium BMS3Abin04 | reverse complement strand
TGGGAACTATGTAATGTAAATTTAGTCGCAGTGTTTGCCTAAAGGAAAAATAAACACTGCTTTGTAAAATAAATATTCGTTGTTAACTTAGCATCACACTTCGGGGCGGACAAGTTATCCCATAGGGATCCCTTTGGGGGTTTGCAACGCCGTTAGTTGCTTTGCGAAAATTGAGATTAAATGCTTATTTTAAAATTCGATTCCAAAGGTTAATTAGAAATATGAAACTTAATGTTTTAAGACGAAATATTTCGCAACATATATAGGTATTTTTTACAATATATAGTCTCGCTATATACAATAGGTGTATTGGGATGTTCGGACGCAATCGCTCCGCTCTTGCGCCCGAACGGGCAGCGGCTAACGCCATAATAGCCATCCAAAAACACTTGTCATAACTAGTACATAAGCAACTAAAGCATAAACCCATTTTCTTCCAAATTTTGGAGTAGGGATTGAGGATAAGTTTAGTGCCGATAGAAGCATCAAGAGTGTATAAATTAAGATGGAAAAAGAAGAAGGCGTAAAAATACCCTCAAATAAAAATACAAAAGCCAGTATAAGTACATTGTTGTCCAGAGGGAAGCCTTTGTATGTTTTGCTATCGATAAGGCCATAAACATTAAAGTAAGTCAATCGGATAGCACTGGCAGCAATAATTACAAATGCTCCGGGTAAGAACCAAATATTGTAATTTCCGTAGCTTAAAAGTATAATGGCTGGCAAAATCCCAAAGCTCACAGTATCAATCATGGAATCAAGTTGAGCTCCAAAATCACCTTGTACTTTTGTTCTGCTTTTCATTTTTCGTGCAATAATACCGTCGTACCAATCGAACAATACTGCCCACAAAACTCCGATTATCGCTGCCTGAAAATTTCCTTGTATTGCAAAATAAATACCTACTACGGCACTCATTAATCCTAAAAGAGAACAAATATTTGGCAAATCTTTAATAAAGTTGAATACACTTATTTGTTTATTATCATTCATTTTACTTGCTTTTTAAATACATAACATCCATTAAGGCATTAATGAGTGTGTTGTTTTCCTCTTGGGTACGACTAGCAATCCGAATATATCGGTCAGCATCGGGTTGGGTTTTACCAATACTATCTTTTATATAAATATTGTGCTTAATAAAAAGGCGCTTTGTTACTTCGGGTCCACTTAAAGCTGCATCGGGTAAACGACAATAAATATAGTTTGCATCGGGTTTAAAAACGGTCATCCCCTTAATGGCACATAGTTTATTATAAAAAACGTCTCTATCTGCTTTAACTTTTTCACAACTATCTTCAAATTCTTGTTTGTACTGGGGAAGTATTCGAAGAAATTCTTCAGCAAATCCATTAATATTCCATATGTGAATTCCATTGCGAACAGACTCAGCAAAATCTACGTTAGCCGTTAACATATATCCAATTCTTAGACCACATATTCCATAGGCTTTACTCATGCTTTTAAGAATAGCTATATTTGGATATTTGTCAATATCCTGCTCCAGGCTTATTTGCTCCTTGTTATCAGTAAAATCAAGAAATGATTCATCGATAATAAGCATGCAATTGTGTTGCTTGAGTTGTTCTGCCAATCTAATCAAATCGGCTTTTGGAACTAACATCGACGTAGGATTATTAGGTGTAACCACAACAGCCGTATCAGCACCAACTTTTATAGCTTCGTCTGCAAATTTATCTACATCGAGCTGAAAAGAAGGAAATTCAAGTGGAAATTCCACAGCATGTCCTTTAGGTGCCGCATTAGCATATTCATTAAAAGAAGGTACAGGTACAATTATTTTGTTTGCTAAACTTCCCGATAGTATTTTTATAATCTCTGCGGCTCCATTTCCTACAATAATTCTTTCGGCCGGTTGACTTATTATATCACTAATAAGTTCAGCAAGTGCATTTTGTGCTATTGGGTAGTTCAGAACCAAATTGTGAATATTATCTTTTAAATGGCCAAATACATCCTTGGGCGGAAAATATAAATTATACAAGTAAGCATGGTCGGTAAAATTGTGCCGATAATAACCACCATGTTGTTTTGTTATGTATTCGTATTTTTCTTCTTGTGTTTTATATTTGCTTTCCATTGTATTTTTATGCTTTAACAATTACTCCTATTCCTTAACCTAAATCAACTATGCCATTGCATTTTCATGCATAGCAAACTTTTTCAATTCCTTTGGGAATAATAATTCCGCTTTGGCTAAATCTTTAATGGTATCAATTTCGTACCATGGTTTATGATCAAACGAAACCGATTCAAAAGCTAAACTCTTATTGTCAGTCATTTCAGCAAAAACAGTCTCATAGTAGCAATTCACAATACCTTCTGTAATATATTGATTCAATCGTTTTACAATGGCTTGCCACGATAAAAGTGAAAAACTGTAAATATTAACTGTTTTGTATCGGATATCAGAATAGGAATCAGTTGTTCCTTTTTGAAATTTAGTAACCATATTTGCCTTGTTGACAGAAACCGTTGTTCCATTTAGCCAAGGTTGCTTAAAAGCTACAGCCATCCTACCCGGATAAACCATATCATCAAGCAAAGAGGAGTTCAATACTAAATCACTTTCAAAAAGTACAAAAGGCTCATTTATTATATTACGAGCCATCCAAAGCGAATAAATGTTATTTGTAGTTTTATACAAGGGGCTGTGAACGTATTCAATGCAAATGTCTCCTGATTTTTCACCAAGATAATCCATGATACATTCTTTTTTGTGACCTGTTACGATTACAAGCCGTTTAAACCCTTGGTTTTTTAAATTATTGATAAGCCTTTCAAGAATCGATTTATCATTTACAAGAGTAAGGCATTTGGGGGAATTTTGTGTTAAAGGAAAAAGGCGACTTCCAGTACCAGCCGCAAGAAGTAATGCTGTAGTTATGCGATTTTGACCACAATAATTGTCTGTATCACTATTCATATAAAAATATATTGATACCATCAAAAAAGGCTAAACACTCATTGAAGCATCTAGCGTACTAATTATTAGTACTCTGATGTTTGGACTAGTTTCCTGATAATTCAACTATAAGTATGAAGCCTGCTAATGTGATGAATTTTGCTTTAAGAACTCATCAACAAAATTGATAGGAACAATTGATACTAAAAGATTTGTAATCCTTTTGTAAAGATACTCTAATATTTATGAATAACAAATGTGCGTTTTTTTATACTTTACTAAGAAAATGATAGAAGCATCTTTTATAGAAACGAAATGAAAAGTAGAAGCACGAAAACCTAACACACGGTCATAAGTAATGCGGGGAAAAGTACCAAATTTGAATATTAGAACAATTAATGAACGGTGTAACAGCTAGATATGTCGGAACTTCGAAGTCCCGCACTACTCATACTGCCATCGTTCGGACGCAATCGCTCCGCTCTTGCGCCCGAACGGGCAGCGGCTAAAGCCAATGTTCTCCTTGTCGCTTCGCGACTGCGTCGAACATTGATTAGAAGCAATATCTCTTTCGCAAACCCTTCGGGTCTTGCGACGGGCTACTACTCCTAACCGCTGCCCGTTGTGAAATTTTGATGTTTTTTTTCGCAACTAACCATTGGCTTAAAGCGACTGCCTATACGCTCGGCGTGATTTTTTTGTAAAGTGTGTTTAGTGTTGTAGTTTAGTAAAAGTAGTTCAAGTTTGTAAAGGAAATTTTTAATAAATAAATTAGGCGTACCAAGTTAAGCAAGTTCGTTCAAACGGCGGACGCCTTAGCCAAAACGCCGTTATAAGCTATACTAAATATTATAAATTATTAAGTAAAAATTGAGAAGTACTGAAGTGTATATGAATTTCAAAAATAAAAATTTGCCTTTGAATTGGATTTATTTACCTAGGGTTAGTATCGTTCTTACAGTCATAGTATTTACTATTTTGGGAATTATAGTTCAAGGTGATCCGAATAAATTATTGACGAAAATGGGATTGGAAAGTGCTATTGCCGCTTTTGGTTTAACAATAATAGGTTCAATCCTTGCTGTCTTTATTCTTGGTTATTTGTTACATAGGGTTTGCTGAAAAGTTCAAGGCAAAAGTATGACAATTAAGACAGAACACCCCCGATATTAAGTTTATAATTGTAAAATAGTACTGAAATGATTTTTAATATAAAATATTTGATCTTTTTCCCCATGGTAAAAAATGACAAAGAAAAAATAGTATGTAGTTTTTGATAGTTTATCAAATTCATTATGAAAAAGATTGCAGCAATCCAGCTTTCAGAC
>BDSW01000014.1 GCA_002898175.1 bacterium BMS3Abin04 | reverse complement strand
CTTTCTTTCACACCGTTCAGGTGAAACAGAAGATACGTTTTTAGCTGATTTTGCTGTTGCGATGGATGGAGGGCATTTAAAATCCGGCTCGGCTTGCAGAGGTGAAAGAATAACGAAATACAACAGGCTATTGGAAATTGAACACGAGCTGAAGGGACGTGCTGAATATCGCTGGAAATAATTTTACCGGGGATATGTCTGTAAACAGTGTAACGTAAGTAATGGTGAAGAAATATTCGGCCGAATATTCGGATTAAGTGTTCAACATAATGATAATAAGTAATCATTATGTTGAACATAGGCAATATAAATACTTTTACTTTTTCTTCCACTCCGGAAATCTACCCGGTGTGTACGGTGCATCGTATTTATTAAGTATTGATTCTATATTTTTAATATTACCATCAATTACCTTTAACGAATCCAATACCGCACCGAATTTATCTGCAGCTACATCATAAGATTTCTTAAATGTATTAGTCGGATCAGCGGTTGTGCTCCACAATGCGGAAGTAATTAATTGAACTCTTTGTTTTATTGACATCGGCACGGCACCCTCATATCTTCTCCGCAAGTTGTCACCGTTAAGTTTTCTATTTAGATCATCAAGCTTTAGCCGGACTGCTAATATTTTATTGTAAGTTTTATCCGGAACCTCAGCAGATTCTGTAACTGCTTTTTTAAAATAATTTAATTTTTTAACCAAATTTTTCCGGTAAGCATCGGCACCGGTAACTGCAACCGTAAGCTTGGCAACCTTTTTGTTGAACTTATCCAATTGAACTCTATCTTTCTCCGAAATATTTTGATCGTATAAAAGCTTACAAACAAAAGGTTGCGGAGAAACTAATTCGGTTAATTTTCCATTTTCGAATTTACTCAAAGACACATTGTATTTTCCCGGAACCACCATATAACCAAGATCAGGTTCATTCCACGGGACCGAATTATCGGGCTGCTTTAATGAAACCGGTGTAAATTTATCGTATCTAAAATCCCAAACGATTCTGTTAACTCCTTTTTTAGCTTTAGTCTTAATTTTTCTTACTGTTTTTCCCTGCTCGTCGGTAATTGTAAAAAGTAAATAAGGTTCCGGTTCTTCCATCTCTTTTTTCAGTTCATCATACGGCGGATATTTTATATTTTCACCTTTCTTCTGTTTTTCCTTTTCTGCATCTCTTCTTTTTTCTTTTAATGTTTTCAATTTATCTTTTATGTAATATGTAAACACCGCGCCGACTTTAGGATTGGGAGCCGAGAAAAAACCGGCGCCCATAAACCCGATTCCTCCAAATCCAAACGGTGTTGATTCGATAAACATTTGTGCATCTTTGATTGGGAAAATATATGCCTCTTTCTGCAGCGTCTTTTTTGATAAGTACCGCAACGGTGTGTAATCGTCAAGAATGAAAATACCTCTTCCGAAAGTTGCAAGTACCAAATCGTTGTTATCGCGTTGAATATCCAAATCCATCACTGCTGCATTAGGGATTCCGTTTTTTAGCTTTATCCACTCCTTACCGCCGTCGTTGTTAAAATAAATACCGAATTGTGTCCCGACAAAAAGAAGGTTACGGTCAACACCGTCTTCACCAATAGTATATGTGCTCCCTTTTTTAGGCAAATTACCGTTTATTGAGAACCATGTCTTTCCGCCGTCGGTAGTTTTGAAAAGGAAGGGTTTGTAATTCCCGCCGACAAAATCTTCGCATGCGGCATAAGCAATTTGCTTATTAAAACGAGATGCAATAATTTGGTGTATCCTTGCGTATTTTGGTAAACCGGGTATCTTGGAAGCTTTTGCCCAAGATTTACCGCTGTCTTTTGTATAATGAATTAATCCGTCGCCCGAACCGACATACAAAATATTTTCATCCAAAGGTGATTCTGCTACAGTCGAAATTTGTGCCATTGTACCTTTACGGGCTAATTCATCAATACTCCAGCTTCTACCCATTAGTTTCTGCATTTCTTTCGGAACGCCCCTGGTTAAATCCGGACTAATTTCTTTCCATGAATTTCCCTGGTCATCAGTTCGCAGAAGTTTATTGGCTCCGATATACAATCTTCTATTGTTATGCTGAGAAATTAAAAGAGGTGAACTCCAATCAAATCTATACGCCGAATCGGCAAAGTCAACAGGTTTAATGTATAACTTTTCCCCGGTTTTTCTATCAAAACGTGCTAGTCCTCCATATTGAGACTGAGCATAAATAATATTAGGATTTTTCCAATCAACTTGCGATTCAAAACCGTCGCCGCTCCACGTAAAGAACCAATCTTGATTTGTAATTCCGCCCGAACTTATGGTTCTTGAGGGACCTCCGAAACTGTTGTTATCCTGTGAACCGGCATAAACGTAATAAAACGGTTTTGAATTACCTGCGGTTACTTTATAGATTTCTGCCACCGGTATATTGTTTTTAAAATCCCAATTTTTTCCTTGGTCATAAGTTTCGTACAAACCTCCGTCGCAGCCGGCAAGCAAATGATTGTTGTTGTCGGGGTCAATCCACAAATAATGATTATCAACATGTTTATGTTTTTCGCCAAGGTTTTTCCAAGTTTTTCCGCCGTCTTCAGTTACTTGCATAAATACATCCATACTGTAAACTTTATCTACATTTTTCGTATCGCAAAACAATTTTTGGAAATAAAACGGATATGAGGAAATGTAACTGCTCTGCTTCGTCCAGCTAACGCCTCTATCAACGCTTCTGTAAACGCCTTTATCTTTCTTAGTCGCTTCCACAATTGCGTAAAGGACTTCGGGATTGACCGGAGAAATAGCAAGACCGATTCTACCCACAGTTTCACTTGGTAAACCCGATTTCATTTTCTGCCATGTTTTACCGGAATCAAGACTTCTGTAAATTCCGCTTTCGGGACCGCCGTAAACGCCGGTGTATAATTTTCTCATTCTTTGATGCGCAACCGCGTAAAGAATATTCGAATATCTCGGATCCATGTGAATTTCGTAAACACCGGTGTAATCGCTAATATGCAAAACGTTTTTCCAAGTTTTTCCGCCGTCGGTGGTTTTGAAAACTCCCCTATCGCCGCCCTTGTTCCTCAATGAACCGTAAGCTGCAACATAAACAACATTAGAATTTTTCGGATCGACAATAATACCGCCAATATGCGCGGATGTTTTCAAACCCATATTCTTCCAGCTTTTGCCGCCGTCCTCGCTTTTGTAAATTCCGTCTCCGTAAATAACATTATTCTGATTATTGTTTTCACCTGTTCCTACCCAAACAATATTGGGATTTAACGGATCGACAGCTACGGAACCGATTGCATAAGATTTTTCATGATCGAATACCGGTGAGAAAGTTATTCCGTTATTTGTTGTTTTCCAAAGGGAACCATGACCGGAAGCAACATAATACTCACTATGGTTAGCGGGATTCACAGCAATATCAATAATTCTTCCGCCCGTTATTGCCGGACCGATACTACGGAATTTCAATCCGGACAATGCAACATTTTTAAGTGAATCTGAAGAAGTTTTTTTTCCTTTTGCAGATAAAGTTGAAGAAGTTAACAGTAATGCACAGATTACAAAGCTGATTATTTTTTTCATAATTAAACCTGATTTATTTTTGCTGAATTTTTAGAGTTAAAGTCTTGAAGATAATTTTGAATTTCCACAATTGTTTATTGGTGAAGTTTGTTAATATATTTTGAAATCCTAGTTACCGGCTAATGCTATTACATTTTCAGATATCGGAGTATTGTGAAAATTAGAAGTTTAAGTTCTAATTTGCAAGAAAAACATCATGTGATATTTTGAATGGACTACTTTTTATAAAAAGCAGGAAATAGATAACCTCACCAATCAAAGACCGGTGAGGTTATGTAAAATTAATTTAAG
>BDSW01000013.1 GCA_002898175.1 bacterium BMS3Abin04 | reverse complement strand
TCCAACATGCATGAAATCCGTTCACCTATAGTTGGTACATTTTACCGAGCGCCGGCGCCGGATGCCGATACTTATGTACAAGTAGGTGATAGATTATCCGAAGGGTCAGTACTTTGTATTGTAGAAGCTATGAAACTGATGAATGAGATTGAATCTGATGTTTCGGGTAAAGTAGTTAAAATTTTAGTAGAAAATGCTACACCCGTCGAATATAATCAACCGTTATTCTTAATTGAAAAAGAATAAGATTACAAATTCCAATTTGAGGTAGCATTGTTCAAAAAAATTCTTATAGCAAATCGAGGGGAAATTGCCCTTAGAATAATTAGGACATGTAAAGAATTAGGTGTGAGTACGGTAGCGGTTTATTCCGAAGCCGACAAAGACTCTCTACATGTACTTTTTGCCGATGAGGCAGTCTGTATTGGTCCGGCAAACAGTCAGTTAAGTTATCTAAAGATTCCTGCGTTAATGGCAGCAGCAGAAATTACAGGTGCGGACGCAATTCATCCGGGGTATGGTTTCTTAGCAGAAAATGCGGAATTTTCAGAAATATGTGAGCAATCGGGGATTAAATTTATAGGCCCTTCTCCTGATATGATTGACAAAATGGGTGATAAAGCTTTTGCGAAGGAAACAATGAAATCCGTTGGTGTGCCTGTTGTTCCCGGTAGTGACGGAATTGTTAATGATTTTAACGAAGCTAAGAAAATTGCAAAAGAAATCGGTTATCCTGTTATGCTTAAAGCTACTGCAGGCGGCGGCGGTAAAGGTATGAGAATTGTCATGGATGAATCGGAGATTGAGAGTAATTTTCAAATGGCTAGTACTGAAGCCGCAGCTGCGTTTAACAATGGGGACCTTTACGTGGAAAAGTTTATTGAAAATCCTCATCATGTAGAAATTCAAGTAATGGGTGACCAGTTCGGAAATGTTTTTCAATACGGTGAAAGAGATTGTACCATTCAGCGCAGGCATCAAAAACTAATTGAAGAATCACCTTCGCCAATCATATCTGATGAAACACGACAAAAAATGGGTGCAGCAGCTTTGCTTGGAGCTAAAGCCGTTAATTATGAAGGCGCCGGTACTGTGGAATATGTTGTTGATAAAGATCAAAATTTTTATTTTATGGAAATGAACACCAGGATTCAAGTTGAACATCCGGTCACTGAGATGGTAAATGATGTGGATTTAATAAAAGAACAAATAAGGGTTGCAGCCGGTGAGAAACTAACAAAACCAAAGCATCCTCCTTTTGGGCATTGTATGGAATTCAGAATAAATGCTGAGGATTTTGAGAATGATTTTAGACCTTCACCGGGTAAAATTGAAGATTTGCATTTCCCCGGCGGTTTCGGTGTTAGAATTGATTCTCATATATACAATAATTATGTTATTTCACCTTTTTATGATTCAATGGTTGCCAAACTAATTGTTTGGGCAGATACAAGGGATGAAGTTATTGTTAGAGCTAAACGGGCGTTGCAAGAATTTATTGTTGAAGGTATAAAAACAACTGTTCCGTTCCATTTATGTGTTCTGGAAAATGAGCAATTTAAAAAAGCTGATTATGATACATCATTTATTGATAAACTTTTAAATAATTAAGAGGTTAATTATGAATTTTCCTGAAGATCTTAAGTACACTAAAGATCACGAATGGATTAAGGTTGACGGTAATGTTGGAACAATGGGAATTACGGATTTCGCTCAAAGCGAATTAGGTGATATAGTATATGTCGACGTTGATCCTGATCTTAAAAATATAACAGCCGGTGAATCATTCGGCACAATTGAAGCCGTAAAAACCGTTAGTGATATGCTTGCTCCCTGCAGCGGCAAAGTTTTAGAGCTAAATCCTAAGCTTGAAGACCAGCCTGAATTGGTAAATCAAGATCCTTATGGCGAGGGTTGGATATTGAAGATTGAACTGGAAAATCCTGACGAAGTAAATGATCTTATGGATAGTACTGCATATCAAGCACAAGTAGGCGGTTAATTTTCACTTCACGTTTACTTTTGGATATATAGCTTTATTCTTTGTTTGATAATTTATTTTACAACTTAAATAATTCGAATAAATATGTACAATCATGATTATGTTTTAATCCTTGATTTCGGTTCGCAGTATACACAGTTAATCACAAGAAGAATTCGCGAAAGTAATGTTTATTCGATAACACATCCTCATTTTTATCCTTTAGAAAAAATTGAATTGAAATCACTAAAAGGAATTATCCTTTCAGGTGGTCCAATGAGTGTTTATGATAATGATGTTCCTTCGATTGATAAGAGAATTTTTGAGCTTGGCGTTCCAATTTTAGGTGTTTGTTATGGAATGCAGCTTATAACAAAAATGCTTAACGGTAAAGTTGAGCCGGCAGATAACCGTGAATACGGGAAAGCAGAATTATTAATTTTAACTGATTCTATGTTGCTTAAAAACGTTCGAAACATGTCAACGGTTTGGATGAGTCACGGAGATCTGATTTCTTCTTCTCCAAATAATTTTAAGGTTATTGCAAAAACTCCTGAAACGCCTGTAGCAGCGATCGAAAATACCGACTCAAATATTTACGGACTTCAATTTCATCCTGAAGTACATCATACCGAAGAAGGTAAAAAGATAATAGATAACTTTCTTTTCGATATCTGCAATTGTGAAAATAATTGGACTCCGAAAAATTTTATTGTAAATGAAGTAGAAAAGATTAAATCATTGGTCGGAAATAATAAAGCCATTTGTGCACTTAGCGGCGGAGTCGATTCATCGGTAGCGGCGTTTTTGGTAGATAAAGCAATAGGACAAAATCTTATTTGTGTTCATGTAGATTCCGGTCTTATGCGAGAGGATGAAAGTAATAATGTTGTTAAAATGTTTGAAAAAAGTTTTAACTTAAATCTTATTCATGTCAATGCTTCGGAAATGTTTTTAAAAAACTTAAAGGGTGCTGTTGATCCTGAAGAGAAACGGAAAATTATCGGCAATACTTTCATAAAGGTATTTGAAAAAGAAGCTAATAAAAATAAGGATATCCGTTATCTTGTACAGGGAACTTTATATCCTGATGTAATTGAATCGGTTTCGGTTAAAGGCAACTCAGCTACTATCAAAACTCATCATAATGTCGGCGGATTACCGGATAGGATGGATCTAAAGTTGATTGAACCTTTTAGAGAATTGTTCAAAGATGAAGTTAGAAATATAGGTAAAGAATTAAATTTGCCCGATTCTTTTATTAAGCGTCATCCGTTTCCCGGGCCAGGATTAGCTGTTAGAATTTTGGGTGAAATTACAAAAGGGAGACTCGAAATACTAAGGAAAGCTGATAAAATTTTTATTGACTCAATTGAAGAAGCGGGAATATATGATGAAATTTGGCAGGCTTTCGCCGTTCTACTTCCTATTCAAACCGTTGGTGTTATGGGTGACCAAAGGACTTACGAAAATGTAGTTGCTCTCAGAGCAGTTACTTCAACGGATGGAATGACCGCAGATTGGTATAGATTCGATTCCGATTTTTTGGAGCTTGTGTCTAATAAAATTATTAGAAATGTAAAAGGAATTAACCGGGTCGTTTATGATATTAGCTCGAAGCCTCCTTCAACAATTGAATGGGAGTAGAATTAACGCATGCAATTTTTAGAAAATACATTGAAGCAAGCTCAAAGATTTGAAGAAAGCGGGAAATACTTGCACTCGTTACAACTTTACCAGATACTGCTGAAGAACCCGCAATATAAACGAGTTGCTACGGTAAGATTAGCCGGCGCTTACGAAAAATTAAACAGACCCGAATTGGCAAAGAAAATTCTACAAGAATATCTATTCGAACCAGGGGATGATGAAGAAATTAGAAAA
>BDSW01000012.1 GCA_002898175.1 bacterium BMS3Abin04 | reverse complement strand
TATTTGCTCTTTTTTGGTTTGTATAATGTACAATAATATTAAAAAAAATGTTTAATTTGATGCCCAACTTCTTAAAAAAGTTGGGCATCGACTCCATAACGTACAATTACATTAAAAATATATTTAAACAACCGGTAAACGGTCTGCCTACTAAACCTAATTTATCAGTTTGCTTTGTCTTTCTTTTAATTACTATTTAATTGGACTTTTGTACTGCTCATAACAGATAAATGATTTCTATGTTTTACAACAATAAAATATTGACCGGGATCAGCAGTTAGTCTAATTGTACTTGTTGTTCCGTCGTCGGCAACAATTCTTCCGTCTTTATTCAACAATGCACTGTGAGATGCAACTACCGGTCCGTTTTCCGTAGTTCTTAGTTGTACTAAAACCCAATCAACTACGTCAGAGGGAACGCTTTCCACCATTCTTGGGTTCTCAGAATAAGGTGAAGTTTTTGGAATTGAACTATTTAAATTTGTATTCATATTATCCGTACTTGCATTATACGGTCCTTGTAAAAATATTTTTACTTGAACCGCAACAGAGTTTGAAAAATCATTTAGATCCCTTGGCATAAGCTGATAACCATATGTGTAAGGGGCGCTATTATCATACTGATTAAATATTCCCACAACATCTTTAGGCCATGCAGGTTCCGGAGAACCGTCAATATCCGTATCTTTATCAATTCGCATTGTAACCGTGTGTGCTCCGCCATCATCTGTCATAGTTAAATTTGCATTACTTCCGGCAGCCGGCCAAGAATCACCCGAACCTGTATTAGAAAGATTAAAAATTTTAATTAACCTCCCCTCATAAGTCTCCGGGCTTGCCAAAACTTGTTCAATAGTAAGTTCAAACGGTATGGGCAATATTCCAGCACCGTTATCATTTATATCACTGTTCGCATCATCCGGCACTAATTCTGCTTTCCCGTTATACTGAGAAAGACTTCCAACAATTGTATAATCATTACCTCTTGTAACTGTTCTTGTACTTCCACCCTTATAAATATCAATTCCAGCTGTAGAATCTTGCACGTAAACATCTAAACTTGAGGTTGAAAACGTTCCGCTTCCAACAGTTGCAACGCCGGAAATTCTAGCGTAAGTACCGTAATAAATCACTTGACCATCAGAGTTAACGGCATGTAAAGTAGAAATAGGAGTAGTTCCGGTAAATACCTGTTCGGAAGAATTTTCGGAATATACACCTTCGGTATCTTCCGCATAAATCCAATACTTCACTAAGTCGCCGTCGGAATAAGCAGTGCTAGGAATATCAGCTTGATAAGTATTTCCGGAAGTATTCGTCATATCAATTTCGTGTACTGATATTTCATCATTTATACTATAACGCAATTTAGCGCTGCCTATTCCATCGTCATCTGTAATGTCTGCAGTCACTGCGATATTTTGAGATGCCGTAGGTACTTTAGGAGTTCTACTCATACTTGCAATAGTAGGAGCGCTTGCATTAAGATGATGCGAACCCAAACCGTCAAAAGTATTATCAGGGTAGCCGTTCCATTCAACACTCGGATCAAATGCATCAGATCCATCCGTATCTCCCGCACCAATAACAGATTTTCTTCTGATGGTATTGTCGGCTGTTGAGGCATCCCCGCTTCCCCATTCCGTACCGGGGTCAAATCCAATCTGTCCAATTACATCTAAAACTTCAGTCCCCTTTTTTAATACAATTGCATCATCACCATCAAAATTTATCCCTGTATTGGTTTGATCGGATACGTTAAGAACCGCAGCATCCGCAGAAGGATTGGAAATTACAAAAACGTCTCCGTTAATAACCGACCCGGTTAAACCGATAATTGTTGTAGGTGTAGCACTTCCGTTTGAGTAAATCTCCACTTTATAATCGCCTGCTGATAAATCTATTGTAGAATGCATATTATTAAATATTTCCAAGGCTTTATTATTACCGGATCCTTCAACATATTCTGAGAAATAAAGTTCAGGAGATTTATATGTTAAATCATTAAAATCTATATAATTTACATACTCGGGATGATCTACAAACGGATTTCTATTCTCTTGAATAGATTGAATATAGTCATTTCTTTCAATTTCCCATTGATCAGGAGGGTCTTGTACATTCCATTGTAAAAGTAAGTTCAGGTCCTGCGGGGCTTTGCCTAAATCGTTTATTATATGATTATTTAACCAATTAAAGCTCCAGTCATATCCGTCAATATCATCGTAACGAACCGACATATAGAGCAACGCTCTTGCTGCATCACCTTTATGCGGATCACGGGGTTCATAAACTTCATGCCCGTCTGCATCCGTTCCGCGTTTAGCTTCGAGGAAAACATTATCGGCAGTAACTACTTCTCCCAAGGGGTAATTACTTCTTATTGCATTTGCATTATTTTGATTTACGGGAAACAAATGATGCTGATCCGAATATTCATCCCTTTCTACAGGATCATTAGGATCAACCGGCATCCAGCTTTGACACCAAGTATGTTCGCGGCTCATCACATCCCAAGTAAACGTACCGGAATACTTGTATTCATAGTGCGAATAAACACCAAATACCGACCTTGTACCATCTCCATTATCTTGAGATTCATAATTAGCAACAATTGTTTCATCATATTGGGAATAGGGAATTTGAGTATATGGTTCTCTTATTCGAGTTTTTAAATCTTCAATAAATGTAGTTTTACGCGGATCGATATTGTCGTAATAATTTCCGGCTCCTTGTGCTAAAATTGCAATGTTGGATAGAACTAATAAACTAAATAATGTATAAAGTATTTTTTTCATATCTCTACTATTTTTTAATTAATAATACTCAAATTTAGACTTTTGATATAAAGTGATTGTGATTTAAATCAAAAGAAAAATTGTTTAAAATTTCCACATAATTTATAATTAATTTTGTATGTAAGTCAACTTAATAAGTTGACTATAGCCCTCTCAAGACTTATGCTGGCTGATTAAATGACAACATAGCCTGTTGTCATTTAATTTGTAGCAGATTATAAAAAAATCCGGCAATTGCCGGATTTTAATAATTTGAAACCGTACAAAACCTACTTAACCAATTGCATTTTTCTTATCATTACATTGTTTCCGGATTCCAAACGGTAAATATAAATTCCGGTTGCTAAATTTGAACCGTTAAATGTAATATTATGGAAACCGGCTTCCATATTTCCGTTAACCAAATCAGCTACTTTTTGCCCTAATAAATTATAAACCGCTAATTTTACAATTCCCGCTTCCGGTAATGTAAATCTTATGTTCGTTGTCGGGTTAAACGGATTTGGATAATTCTGAGATAATTCAAATTTTGCCGGCGCTCCGAACGTTACCTCTATTTCCGGTGAGTATTCAAATTGACCGTCAACATCAACTTGCTTTAGTCTGTAGAAATATTTTCCACTATTTTCCGCAGTCTTATCAATAAACGAATACTCTTTAGGTGAATTACTGTTTCCATGACCATTAACAAACCCAAGTTCGTTCCATTCTGATTTCTGATTTCCGACTTCTGATTTCTGTCTCTCCACATAAAAACCGTAGTTATTTACTTCTGTTGCCGTCTGCCATTTTAATTTAACATTGTTATTTATAATTGATGCTGAGAATGTTGTGAGTTCAACGGGAAGGACTTGGTCAGTCTCCAAAGAGCCAGGTGTCGCATTATCATCATCGTCGGTACCATCATAATCGCTAACACTATTACCTGTACTTAATCGTTTGACTCTTTTATACTTACTCAGGGGTTGTGCTGTATAAGCATCATCAGGCAATGGGTCAACATTATTTCCTGAATTATCTTCAAATAGGAAAACTTCATCACAATTAATTTGAG
>BDSW01000011.1 GCA_002898175.1 bacterium BMS3Abin04 | reverse complement strand
TAAATTAAAAGTTGAATAAAATAATAATATCGTAATTATAATTAACTTTCTCATTGTTTTTTTAACCTTCTAAATGACTATTTTCTTTTACTAAAAAATAATTAAAAATAAATTATAGGTAAACTTATTTTAAAAAATATTTGATTGATAAATAGTGAATTTTTAAGAATGAAAAAAGAGAAAAATTTCCCGCTTATTCAACATTAAACTAATATTTCTTTAATTATTTTTCTAAACAAAAAAGCCCGGACCTTGTTAAGATCCGGGCTTAAATCTAATTCTCTACTTTATAGATAATTAAAGACCTAAACCAATAGAGAACACATGTGTATCAGTAAAGAATTCAGCAGGTAAATATGCGTAGTCCAATTTAAAGTTTACACCACCTAAGTCATAATGCAAACCAAAACCGGCAGAAAATTTATAGAGTACATCGCTGGATTCGAAATTTGCAGTATAAACATATCCGGCTCTAAAGAATAATAAGTTATTATAATTATACTCAGCGCCAACACGATACTGGTCTGTGTAGAAGTTATTATTACTAAAAGAACCGTTTAAGTTCAGCATATTCTGATCGTCAATATTCATTCTGTAACCAACACCTATATCAAGTGACGTTGGTAATGAGAATGCGGCGGCAGAAATCTTATAAAATTGATCTCCACGTCTTTCATTGTCGGCTGTTGCATTAATAAATAGACCGGATCCGTCAAATGTCATATCGGGACCAAGATTTTTAAGTATTACTGCAAAGTCTAAACCGCTAACACCTGCAACATCAGAATATGTAACACCAAAATCAAAACCTAAACCTGATGCCGATACGAGATCAAGAGTTTCAGAGATATAATTAATATTAAGACCAACAGAAACTCTATCACTTAACATTTTAGAATATGTTGCACCTATTGTTAAGTACTGAGGTGAAAAAGTTTGTCCGGTTCCGTCAGGATGTTCAACTGTGGTTTTAGTAATATCACCAAAACTATAACCCTTAATACTAAATCCTAAGTGTCCGAATGAACCGACATTAATACCGATAGCTCCGTACTCAACACCAATATCTGCAATATAGTTCATATGAGATGCAAGTACATCAACACCATCGTTTGATCGAGCTAAATTAGCAGGGTTCCAGAAGATTGCGTCTGCACCCTGCGAGGTTGTAAGCACTGAGCTGCCCAAAGCAACTCCGCGTGCACCAACAGGAATTAATAATTCAGAAGCCCCGGCTGTACCAATTCTTTGAGCAAATGTTGAACCAGCAGCCGTGACTAAAAATATTATTAAAAATACTTTTATTTTATTCATTTTCGTTCTCCTTCGAAATTTTAAAATTAGAATCTATCCAATATTTGTGTCTCTTGGATAATCGCTACTTTAAGTATTTTCGTCTTTCCTAAGTCCGGCATATCAATATGAACAATATATAATCCACTTGCAGCTGGTAAACCGCTTTGATTCTTCAGATCCCATTTTTCAAATTGGTCCGAGTTATCTTTATTGATTGTTTTAATCAATTGACCGGCTAAGTTGAATACCCTGATAACAGCTTTTTGCGGTAGATGATTAAATGTAACAAATCGTTGATATTTATTTATTTCATTCGGGTTTACACCGTAATATGGATTAGGAAATACATTGATTTTTTCAACATCCGCTTTTTCGGCTGCCAAATCTTTAGTAACCTTTGGAGCAGTGAACATAAATGCATCTTTTCCAATTTGAAGAGGATTATCATAATTTAATTTAACAATATCACCATTTTGCCAGTCTGTTGTCCAGAATATTAAATTCCAAGTAAGCGAATCCGTATCGCTATTACTTGGATCACCGCTATTAACGACTGTAGGAGCATATGCCGTATTATTAATATAAGCATACATTCTATCATTGGGATTAAAGGCATAAAATGGATTGTCGGTTAGTGATTGTTTTCTGTCATAAATAAGCAAATTAACTTGCCTATTATCATCAATGTTCCAAACTTCAAATGGAATTCTTACTAAGAAAGGAGCATCTGTACCTGGGTTAGGATTCATAGGATGATCTGCCAACGAGTATCCTCTAGCACCAATAAGTGTAGCCATCGAACCGGTGCCTTCCTTAACATAAACAACTCCATTTGCATCCGGCGCTTCATATTCACCGGTAAAACGTAGTTCGTAATCTTTCTGTAATTGATCAATTGATGAAGTTCCATTTCCAAAGGCATCAATTGCTCTACCGGTTGGCGCCCATCCATAAAAACTATAATCATCAATATCATACGTACCCTTTGCATCATCAGTATTTACACTACCTAATTGCACCGGTGGATCAAAACTACCGTCTACTGTAACTTGAAAACCATCTACAATTGGAGAAGCATTCGCCCCAACATTTGCCGGTACTTTCCAAAAGTCAGCATATATATTAGTACCGTTATATACTCTTTGTTTATCTAATACTACCTGATTAGTTGTAGTATTTTTAACATACCATTGATTTTCAGTTCTAAAATAATTAGTCTCCTTAGAAATTGTTACAGTTCCAACAGCATTCTTAATTTCACCATTAATACCATAAGATGGACCAGATAAAAAGCCCCATCCATCGTCCCACATAAGATAATCTACATCTAATGGAAGAGTTGGGGTATTAACAGTAACCGTTAAAAGTTCTCCGCCATGGAAAGGACCATTTTGAGTTGTGTCATTTGCACCCCAAGTAACAGTATTGGCAGCCAAATCTATCACGGCGGGAGTAGTACCGGCATTTCCGCTTGGTTCAGCGCTTAATATTTCAATTCCCGGAGGAAATGTTAATTTAATACCATCACAATATGAATAATCCGGCGCTAATTCCAAATCCTTAACTGTAAATTTAAGGTCTCTTGTCGTTGCAGAAGCTATAAACGAAATTCCAGTTAAATATGCGGGACTAATATCTTTTGTTTTTGCCAAAGATTTCCCAATTGAATCGGGGAAGTTAGTTTCTTTCCATTTGCCATCACTATCTAAATAATAGTGCTGATACTTAAATCCAACAACATAATTGTCACCGGTAGTTGCAGAAGGATCTACTACAACACTTTTAACCGTGGCGTCACCGGTACCCTCATGAGTAACAGTAAGCCCTTCACCTATTTCACCTTGCAACCTTACACCTGGTGGAGGTGTTTGAGGAACAACCACTACTTTATTAACCTTACTTTCCAACACTAACGGCACTGCATCGGCTTTTGAACTAACTGAATAAGACGTAACCGCGAAATAATACTTAGTACCGTCATTTAATGGAGCACCGGCTTTAAACAAGTCCTTATTTATTGTAATATAACGTTTAATACCGGAATCTGAACCAAACTTAAGCACTTTAGGTAAAACCACGCCGGCATCAGCATCAAATGCTGGTCCAATAACTTTACCTAAACCATCATCCAAATCGTAAGTTGCAACAATTTTCGCATCTTGGAAAGATGCATCTTTTGACGGGAATTGATAAACTACATAACCTTGAAAACTATAAGAACCATCTTTATGAGATTCAATTTTATTAACACTTTCACTATCCTGATCCCACTTAAGAACCACTTTACCATCAAATTCAGAAGCAGCAACTACAGGAGCATCAGGTGACGAAGGAATCTTAAAAAAGT
>BDSW01000010.1 GCA_002898175.1 bacterium BMS3Abin04 | reverse complement strand
GCACAATCAAAAAATTGAGTCTTTAATAATTCAAAATCCATTTCAAAATTAATTTTGTTTATGAAAATACTTTTACTTGTTATAATTTTATTCTTTTACTCTTTAACTGTTGCACAACAAAATAGTACAAGATTAAATAAATCCTTAGATGACGATAACTCCAAATTTACTAATGTTGGAGATATTGGTCTAACAGTAACCAACTTTGGTTCATACGGTCATGGTTTTAGTCTGTGGCCCGAACAGCCTTCATGCGAATATCCTCTGGGCAGCGGAATTGAGAATATATTTGACGGCGGATTGTGGATAGGCGGGTTTATTGCTGATGACTCCAATGGAAGCAACAAAACGGGACCATTTGTAACAACTGCTGTTGTTGATGCCGCATCGGTAAGTTCCCGCGGCGGAGGTTTTGAATTTACTAATGAAGCCGGATCAAGAGTAGTTGAAAGATCCGCTTTAACCGAATCACCGTTTTTTAGTCCTTCCGCAATTTCCCATCAAGATTTTATTATGGATTATACCGACACTAACCGTACGTTAAGTAACGGGGAATTAATTATCGGTCACAGACCTTTGGGTGTTACTGTTCATGAAGAAACTTATGCATGGGATTTCCCGTTCGCAAACTTTTTTGTTATTCTTAACTATTGGATTAAGAATGTAAGTAATAAATATATTGATAGCGTTTATGTAGGTTTATGGACGGACACGGTTGTGAGGAATACAAATATAACTTCACCGCGAATTGGCGGCGCTTTCTATAATAAAGGCGGAAACGGCTATAACGACTCACTTCATTTCGGATATGAATTTGATGCAACGGGAGATGTCGGTTTTACCGATAATTATATTGCGGTTCAGTTTTTAGGTTCCAATCAAAAATATGACAGTGTTAATTTTGTCTCTTGGCAATTTCGTAATACAACAGACCCCAACTTTTTTGCACCGCAAGACGATATTCAGAGATACACAAAATTAGAAGGGTTCTTCGGAGGTAATAACAGGTTTGGCAGCGGAGTAAATGAAGCTGCGTTAAAACAACCCAGCAACAGGTCTATTTTAGTTTCTGCCGGACCTTTTACATCAATAGCTCCCGGAGATTCTATCAATATAACCTTTGCAATTGTAGCCGCAAAAAAATTCGGTAACGATCTTGCACAGTTTGATACCGAGGTACAAAAGACAAATATTAAAATAAACGCCGGTTGGGCTTTAAGAGCTTATAACGGTGAAGATAAAAACGGAAATGGAATATTGGATCCCGGTGAAGACCAAAACGGTGACGGTATTTTAACGCGTTATGTTTTACCGGCTCCTCCTGTTTCCCCGCATGTAAAGGTTATTCCGGAAAACCGTAAAGCAACATTATATTGGGATAGGCGCTCGGAAAACTCTATCGATCCTATATCTTCTAAAAAAGATTTTGAAGGTTACAGGGTTTACAGAACAAATACCGGATTCGATTTAACTACTTCCCAGAATTTAAACCGGGATTTAATTAAAATTGCCGAATTCGACAGTGCCGGGAATAATATCGGGTTTAATACCGGGTTTGATTTTATCAAACTGGATAAACCTGTTACCTTTCCGAATGATACAACTAAATATTACTACAAATTTGAAATGAAAAATTTGCTCAACGGCTGGCAGTATGTTTATTCCGTAACGGCTTTTGATGAGGGCGATCCTGAAAATAATCTCGGAAGCTTGGAATCGAGTAAATTAGCAACTGCGACACGAATTCTTCCGGGTACGCCGCCAACCTCCAAGGAAGATATCAAAGTAGGAGTATATCCTAATCCTTACTACGGAACCGCATTTTGGGACGGGGCTTCTGAAAGGCTGCGAAAAATTTATTTCTATAATTTACCAAGTCAATGCGAAATTACGGTTTATACATTGGCGGGAGATATTGTTAAAAGAATTAATCATAATCAGCAGAGTAACGGTTCGGACTTAAGGTGGTTTGAAACGTTTTCTAAAAAGGGAGATCAAAAAATGTCCGGCGGTGAGCATGCTTGGGATTTAATAACGGATAATGATCAAGCTGTTGCTACAGGTTTGTATTTGTTCAGTGTGAAAGATTTATCGACGGGAAATATTAAAATAGGTAAGTTTTTAATAATTAAATAAGGAAGGTAAAAATGAAAAAAATATCTACTGTGCTTTTCAGCATTCTATTTGCGGTAAGTGTTTTTGCTCAAACATATCCTGAAGTTTCCATAAGAGATATACAATTTGAACCTGCAGATTCTTTACTATTTTATGGTGCGCAAAATAGTGAACCTAAACCGAATTTTTTCGGGGATACCGTTGTTGTTACGGGGGTTGTTATGAACCCGCCATACGAGGGAGTTAATCCTGATAGTACATTAACATTGCATGCAGGAAGTGCAGCAGCAATTTATTTGCAAGATACGGCTCAAACCGAATGGTCGGGAATTTTGGTTAGAGATCCCGGGGCATTCCCTGCGTTTGCAGTATTAGATACAGGCTTAGTTATTAAGGTTACTGCTGTTGTTAACGAATATTATACAACGACACAGTTAAGTGTTATTGACTTTCAAGCATCAAATATCTTGGGCTCACAAGAAAGACCTCAACCGGTTGAATTAACATTAGATTCTTTGGTTGAAATCGGAACATCAAATCCGAATTTTCTTGCCGAGAAGTGGGAAGGTGTTTATGTTGAATTTAAAAATGTTACAACTTCAGATCCCGGTATAATCGGTTATAACACTTTTACAATTTTTGACGGAAATAATTCGAATATTGTGGTTGGAACAAACTCTGATTATTGGAGACGAACTCCGGCTCCGTTACCTGGAACCCGGCTGGAATATGTACGCGGTTACATTGAAACCAGAACTAATATACCTAATGGCTTGTTTATGATCGACCCGGTTTTCCCGGATGATATTAAATTCGGTACGGTTAGTCCGCCCAATATAGATAATGTTGTAAGAGATAAAGGATTAGTCGGTTTTAATGAATCCGTTACGGTCACTGCTCATGTATTCGATTCGGATTCAACTGCTGCGGTAAAATCCGCAACTCTTAAGTATAGTGTCTCAGATACAAATTTTGTTGATGTCCCGATGATATTAACCGATTCGGTAAATATGATCTGGAGCGCCTCAATTCCTGGGCAAGGAGATTCAACTTTAATCTCTTACTTTGTGGAAGCTGTTGATGAAGATAGCGCTGTTTCCACAAATCCTACTAATGGTAAATCGAGCCCTTATTTTTATATGACGTTAAACAGACCTCTCACGATTCAAGACGTTCGTTATTCGCCTTTCGGAAGCGGTTTCAGCGGCTATAACGGGTTTGAAGTAACTGTTTCGGGTATAGTAACAGCAGATACATCCGATATTGAAGGTGACGGGAACTTAACAGGAGCACGTGTTTATCTGCAAAACGGCTCAGGTCCTTGGAGCGGTATTCAAATTTTCGGAACGGAAACCGACGGTCTGAAACGCGGCGATGAAGTAACCGTAACCGGGATTGTAAATGAACATTTCGGTGTTGCCAGAATAGGCAATTTATCAA
>BDSW01000009.1 GCA_002898175.1 bacterium BMS3Abin04 | reverse complement strand
ATTTAATCCTTCGCCGAAATATTCAACAATTGCACCGGTACCGCCTTTCACGGTAAGAATTTCCGCAACTTTAAGAATAACATCTTTTGGCGCCGTCCATCCCGAAAGTTTTCCCGTTAATTTAATACCGATTAGTTTAGGCCACTTAAGTTCCCACGGCATTCCCGCCATTACATCTACTGCATCGGCTCCGCCGACACCAATAGCAATCATACCAAGTCCGCCGGCATTTGGAGTATGAGAATCAGTCCCAATCATCATTCCACCCGGGAATGCATAATTTTCCAAAACTACTTGGTGAATAATACCGGCGCCCGGTTTCCAAAAACCAATACCATATTTTTTAGACACACTCTCTAGGAAATCATAAACTTCTTTGTTCTCGTCAACGGCTCTGTGCAAATCTTCTTCAGCACCGACTTTTGCTTGAATAAGATGATCGCAATGAACAGTAGAAGGAACTGCGGTTGTCTTTTTACCGGCTCGCATAAACTGCAGCAATGCCATTTGTGCCGTAGCATCCTGCATAGCAACTCTATCGGGAGCAAGTTCAACATAATCCTTGCCTCTTTCAAGTTCCCTATCAGGGGAATTCCATAAATGTGAGTAAAGAACTTTTTCGGTATAAGTCATTGGTCTGCCTAGAACTTCCCGTGCTTTGTCTTGTTTCTCTTTTAAATGAGCATAAACATTTTGGATCATATCAAAATTTGCAGTCATATTAAAGCCTCATGAATTTAATTAAAAATACTATTTTTAAAAATAACGAAATTTGATTTATTATGCTTTTTGTTTAGAGTGGCAAATAAATAAAAAAGTCCAAACCTTAAAACAACGGATATGGATAAATTTGAGCGATAGGAAAGTTAAATGATTGGAGGATCGACTGAATGGAGGATTGACTGATTGGTTTGAAAGTTAACAAGTTTACAAAGTACTAAGTTTGGAAGTTACCAAGTTCAAAAGCTATAAGGCAAAATCGTTAATCATGAATGGTTAGTTACAAGTAAAAACGTACAAACGTTAAAATGGAAATGTAAGGATATCAAGTAAGCGATTATTTTTTTGTATCTTTGCCACTTTACGGTTATAGAAAACTACAAGTAAAAATTAAGAAACTGTCTCCGATAATGCTAATTCTCTTCCGATACTAAGCGCTCTTAAATTCAAGTCAATAACATCTTTACCTTTTTTACCGAAAATTTTTTTTATTCCTTTCTCCAAACTGTTATAAGAAATATCTAAATAAGGCGAGGCAGCGCCAACAATTATAATGTTCGAAGATTTCGGAGCTTTTAATTCGCGTGCGGCAGCATCCGCATCTATAGCTAGAGAATGCGGTAACGCTCTAATTTCTCTCAAAAGGTTATCTATATCAGGATAATCCGGAATATTAATATACGGGACGGAATTTGTAATTAACCAGCCTTCGGAAAAAAGGAAAGGCATGTATCTTAAAGCCTCCATTGGTTCTACGGATAAAATCATGTCGGCTTTCCCGTACGGAATTAAGTCGGAATAAATTTCATGATCGGAAATACGAAGATGAGACAGAACCGCTCCGCCTCTCTGACTCATTCCATGAACTTCAGCTTGTTTTACGAACAAGTTTTCTTCAATAGCGGCTAAACCAATAACTGCGGCTACGGATAAAATACCCTGACCGCCTACTCCGGCTAAAATAATATCCTTTTTCATTTTTCTACTACTTCTTTTTTATTTTTATTAGAAAGTTTCTTCATGTGCAGCAATACTTGTACACATTCCCTTTGAGCAATAACAACCGATAAACCATTGTATGATATTTCTTTTCCCAGAACGTCAACCATTTGAGCATGATTTTTTTTAAGAGGAATAACTGTCTTTAAATGCTCGGGATCAACACCAATTCCTTTACAAATATTGTATAGCTTACCTTCTCCGGCAGAATGCTGACCACCGGTCATTGCAACCGTTTCATTATCCAGAATAACAATGGTGATCGGGGAATTCTCACCAACAGCATCTAATAGTCCCGTCATACCGGAGTGAGTAAATGTTGAATCTCCAATTACAGCCACGGAAGGTCTTAATCCCGCATCGGCAGCGCCTTTAGCCATAGGTATTGAAGCTCCCATATCCACGCATGAATTTATAGAATTGAAAGGCGGCAATGCACCCAATGTATAACAACCAATATCGGATAAAACTCTTTGGTCTCCGTACTTTTCCATAACTTCATTCAGCGCATCAAATAGGTCTCTGTGACCGCAGCCGGGATAGAGTGCCGGAGGTCTGCTGGCAAGGAATTCGGGAAGAGTAAAATTTTCATCGGAATTCATATTTAATGCTTTTGCAACAATTGTCGGATTAAGTTCACCGTCACGCGGTAGTGTTCCATCCAAACGTCCTTTTACATCAATTCCATTTTCAAAATAGTCGCTAAGCATTTCCTCAACCAGCGGATAACCTTCTTCGAGAATGAGAAGCTTTTCACTTTCCTCGGCTAACTTTTTAATCACCTTTTTAGGAAGCGGATATTGATTAATTTTTACAACCGGATAAGGGCATTCCGAACCGATAAAATTTTCCATTAAATAATTATATGCTATTCCGCATGCAATAATCCCTAAAGAATTATCTTTACCCCGGAAATACTTATTATATTCGGAAGTTTCAGATTCATTTTCAAAACTTGCTTGATTATTGAGAAGTAACTTATATCGCTGTTTAGCAATTGAAGGGAGCAGAATAAATTGTTTCGGATCGGGCGGAAGTAAAGTATTATTTTGTTCTCTCGGCTCAGTTGTGTTAATACCATATCTTGAATGAGCCAATCGCGTAGTGACTCTGAGCATTACGGGAGTTTCGTATTTCTCGGAAAGATCAAATGCTTTTCGTGTCATGTCGTAAGCTTCTTGCTGATTAGACGGTTCAAAAACCGGAATCTGCGCAAACTTTCCGTAAAACCTTGAATCTTGTTCGTTTTGAGAAGAATGCATCGAAGGATCGTCCGCCACGGTTATTACCAATCCACCGTTAACACCGGTAAGTGCAGAGTTAATGAATGCATCGGCTGCAACATTTAATCCTACATGCTTCATGCAAACAATTGCCCGCTTACCGGCATAAGACATTCCAAGAGCAGCTTCCATAGCGGTTTTTTCATTAGCCGACCAAGTACGGTGAATATTTAATTCCTTGGCCTGTTTAGAACGCTGTACATATTCCATAATTTCTGTTGAAGGAGTTCCCGGATAAGCATATATTCCGGAAATTCCACCGTCAATTGCACCTTGTGCTATTGCTTCGTCCCCGAGTAAAAGTAGTTTAGCCATAATTTGTATCTAATTGTGGATGTTTATATCCGAAATATAATAATATCACCCGAATGATTAAAGAATTTTTAACTTTGTTTCTTTGCAAATGCTAAAATATGACCGTCTGGGTCTGAAACATATCCAACAATATCGCCCCAATCGCGTT
>BDSW01000008.1 GCA_002898175.1 bacterium BMS3Abin04 | reverse complement strand
GTAATTTCTTGACCATCCAGCGTCCAATTAATAAAGTCCCACCCTTTATACGGTTCTGCGATTAAATTTGCAGTTTGCCCATAGTTGAAAAACCCACAACCCGAAGTGATACCCCCTTCCGCAGGTAATGAAGAACAACTGATAATATATGTCGAATTTGAAAAATTCGCGGTTAGTATTCTTTCCTTCGTGATAGTAATAGTTAAAATAGAATCACTGGAAAGAACATCTCCGTTCTCCGTCCAATTATTAAAATGATACCCGGGATTTGGTTTCCCCTGTAAGATAGCTCTCTCTCCATAATGATAAATGCCGGTACCGCTAACTGACCCTGTGTTATCCGGTATTACTATCGCAGAAACTGAATATGTTTTTAATGAAAAATTAGCAGTCAAGTCTCTATCACTATTTACTATGAAATTATAAATCGAGTCTTTTGAGACTACTTCATTTTTTTCACTCCAGTCGTTAAAATACCAACCAACATTTGAGACTGCAGATAAAGTAACATTCGCATTTAACTTATATACTCCATCTCCACTTGTCGAGCCTCCATCTTGAGGACTCGGAGTTGTACTAATATTAAAAAGATACTTTTCAAAATTTGCGAATAAATTTCTGTCACCGGCTGCTGCAAATTCGTAATTAGCCTCTTCACTTACTATTGTATCGTTTTCCGTCCAATTTAAAAACCTCCAGCCGTCATTCAGAGAAGCAGATAAATTGACTAAGTCACCGTATTTGAAATTCCCCTCTCCAAAAGTTTTACCGCCGTTAACAGGATTAGATTGTGTTGTTATTGTAAATTGAAGTAATGAGAAATTAACAGTTATTTTAGTATCAGAATTTATTACAAAAACTATAGGATTTTCTATCGAATTAATATCCCCCGACCAACTATCGAACTGACTACTTTGAGATGGTACTGCTTTCAAATTTATTCCCGAGCCTTTATTAAATGTAGAATCGAAAGGGAAAGTGATTACTTCGCCATTAACCAGAACATCTCCTTCACCGTCACCATTTTTTGATATTGATAGTTGTATCGGGTTAAATACCAAGAATGATCCATCAAAGGTGTTAGCTGTTGGTAAACCATCGTTAAATTGAAAACTATCAAAATTTAATCCTGATAAACCTTCGTTAGCATTGACCTTAAACTTAATATAGATCAAAACTCCACTGCCGGATAGCGGTAAAAACCCGCTTCCGGTTACTTTTATGGAACTCTTCCTAATTCTTCTGGAAAAGGACCATCCCGGCTTATTACTTAATGTACCATCAATTTTTATATTTTTAGCTTCTAGGATGTCACCGTCAAAAAGTATTTTAAACTCATATGAAGTGACATTTAAATTTGTCAAATCGGAAACATATACAGGGATTAATATTGTAGCATTAGTCTGAGCAGCTGTATCCGGAAGAGTGACATTAACCTGACCAAATAATCTAATGGTAAAAAATAAGAATAATATAATTTTTAAATACTTCATTTATTTAATCATATTAAAATTTTTGCAATAAATCCAGAGAATATTTTTTATTCATTTATTTTAGTACAGAGAATTTAAATAACGATAAATTTGGAATTGTGACATAACATACATATCCTATAAAAATTAAAAAAAAATTAAATCACGAGAACCAGTGAACGTTTTCGATTAAATAAAAAAAGCCGACTCTAGATCACTAAAGCCGGCTTTTTTGTATTCAGTGAGAGTTATTTTAATAATATCATTTTTCTAATTTGAGTAAAATTACCTGCTTTCAATTCGTAGAGATAAATTCCGCTCGAAAGTTTTGATGCATTAAATTGAACTTCATGTTCTCCGGCATTTTGAATACCATCAGCTAACACTGCAACTTTGCTGCCTAATACATTATATATAACTAAGTTTACATTTGTCTTAGCCGCAAGACTATATTTAATAGTCGTTGTCGGGTTAAACGGATTAGGATAATTCTGATCTAAGGAATATTTATTGATTACTTTCCCTTGATCCTGCACTCCGGTTGGAACATCCGGTGATACACTTAAATTAACACTTTGTGGTGAATTATAATCAGCAACAACATTATCTTTTTCTCCTGTCGTGTACCCGTAACTATCGGTCATCACTTTGTATTGATCGGCAAATAAACCATCAACTGAATAACGACCTTGAGAATCCGTAATCGCATAAGCTACAGCTACATTACTGGAATTCAAGATATAAACATAAGCACCGCTAATCGGGTTACCTAAGTTATCACTAACCGTACCATTAATTTCAGCAAATCCGGATGCTGCTTCATCTATTGACATGCATGTGAAATCAATGCCCGTCAGCTCATCTGTTTCACCAACGGAAACCGGGTCCGCTTTTCTCCACCTTAGTGTTTCAGTACCGTCAGTAGTATAGAATGTCGGTAAATATCCTTCATCCGGCATTGCAAATAATATATAATCACCAGGAACTAAATTACTGAATGAATAACTTCCATTATCATCAGTAAAAGTTCTATAATTATTCAACACTGAATTTATGTCAACATCTTTTCGCTTGGCAATAATTAATGCCTTTAAAGGATTGCCCTGACTATCTTTTACCATACCGGAGATACCGTTGTTATAAACAGGTCGGCTTTCCAATACGAAATTTATATCGGTTACATTACCGTTTACAGGAATTCTATCGGCATCGCTGAATGTATACTTATCATTATAATATTGAGCCATATATTCATCGGAAAGCGGGATTGCTAAAACAACATATTCACTACCTTCTCTAACCTTTACACTGTACGATCCATCGGCACCGGTAAAAGCCTTTCTTTGATGTAAGAGATGAGATCCTTTACCCACCTTAAAAACATGTATTACAGATTCAACAGGATCACCATTAACGTTAGTTACTTTTCCACTTAAAGTATCCATTTTGGGCATACTCATTAGTTCAAGAGCAGCATCAATACCGGTATATTCCGATCCTTCTGAAATTCCCAATGTTGTTGCTTCCCAAAAATGGGCAACGCCATCATAAAATTGGGGCCAATAATCTTGAGGCGCTCTGAAATAAACTACATAATCCTCACCCGGCGCAGCCGTAATGGAATAATGACCGTTTACATCAGTTTGCCCAACAAAAGCTAGGTAGTTTGAAGCAGAAATAACGCTTACATAAACATTTTCAAGAGGACTACCATTAGAAGCATCCGTAACTGTTCCCGAAACAATACCGCCATTTTGCGGGTTAGGGA
>BDSW01000007.1 GCA_002898175.1 bacterium BMS3Abin04 | reverse complement strand
GTAAACAGTTCTGATTTTCAAAAAACGGTAAATAATATCAGAAGATATTATGCTTCCAGCGATACGAACTATATATACGGGTTGTTGCACTACGGTCAAAGTAAACATTACAGTACCAAATATATCAATAAAATCCAGGTCCTTCGTATTAGCAACAGCGACCTGGTAAGGCTTACCTTTACTTCCAATGACCCTGGTATTTGCCAACAAACACTGAGGATTATGACAAAGGTGTTTATGGAAGACTACAAATCGTTGCGGGTAAACGAAACAGGCCGTGTAGTACAATATTTCCAGCATCAGGTTGACTCCTCCAAAAGGAGGCTTTCTGATGCTGAAGACCGGTTACTACACTTCAATGAACAGAACAATATCATCAATTACTATGAGCAAAGTAAAGCCATTGCTCAACAAAAAGAGGTGCTGAACACCTATTTTCAGGAACAACAAATTCGGCTTTCCGGAGCATCGTTAACGTTGCGGGAACTTGAGACCAAAATGACTTCCCGTGATTCTATATACTTGAAAAGTGATATAATCAATCAAAAGAAAAAACAGTTGGCCGATATTTCTGAAAAGATTATCGTTAACAAACTGGCTCAAAACTATAATAATGAGGTTGCAGCAAGGTTGAAAGTATTAACGAAACAACAACAAAAGCTCAGGAACGACATTAAGCTTTATGTTGACCAGCTTTATCTTTATGGTCATTCTACCCAAGGTCTTCCCTTAAAGAGTTTGATGGAAGCCTGGCTCAAAAATACCATAGTATATACTGAGGCAAAAGCAGCCCTCATTGTATTGGCGCGCCGAAAACTTAACTTCATCAGGACTTATCAGAAGATGGCCCCACTCGGCGCCATGCTTACCCGGATACAACGAGGAATAACAATCTCCGAACAGACCTATTTAGAACTGCTAAAGAGCCTTAACACAGCGAAGATGAATCAGCAGAACATGGAGATGTCCAGTAAAATGAAGGTGGTTGACTCTCCGTTTTTTCCCCTCACACCAAATTCGTCAAGGGCCAAATATATAGTGATAGCATCCGGTATGGCAGGCTTTATTATCGTTATGCTTATTATTATCATGCTGGATTATTACGATACTTCTATCAGAAGTCCGAGCCGGGCTGTTGAGCAGACTGGTTTTTCGCTTGCCGGAGCATATCCCTATTTATCTTCAAAACATCTTGCAAATGAGCTTTCTAAAATTTCGAGCCGGCTCATTGATATGATTATACAACAGATTAAACTTAACACAGCCAAGTCCCAACCTGAAAAGCCTTACTTAGCATTAATATTTAGTACTCAAGATGAGGTTGGAAAATCGCTCATTTCCAAAAAAATTATTGACCGGATGCGCTCCATGGGCGATAAAGTTTTGTTTTTGAATTATAAGGTGGAAAATACTTATGATGAAGAGGAAGACTTTAATTATGCCTTTCACTACACGGTTAAAAATAATTTTATTGACGTCAAAAACCTTCAGGAACTTGTGGACAGCCGCTATTTAAGAAAGGACAATGTTCCTTACGACTATATCTTTTTAGAAATCCCTTCCATTGTTCATCACACTTATCCCATAAAACTTTTATCGGAAATTGATCTGGCATTGTTTATACTGAAAAGCAGTAGCAGTTACTCGCGTGCTGATAAAACAGCCATTAAGTCCTTCCTGGAAGCGGCTTCTAATGAGCCGCTTGTTATCCTGAATGAAGTTGAACTGTTTAACCTTGGCGAACTACTTTCGGATATCCCAAAATCACGGGTAGGACGGAGGAATAAACTAAAAGCCATGTTTTCTTATGCGGCACAATATAAAATTGTTATAAAGAAAAAAGAGGTGAAAAATCGTGGGTAATGTCTTGGGTAAAATACTTAAAAATAATAATTTTCTCTCGCTGGCAAATAACGGAGTGGTAGCTGTTTTCGGCTTTCTTGGTTTTCTTTTGCTGGTTCGAAGCTTAAACACCAACGATTTTGGTAAATGGGTGCTGCTGATTGCTACCGTTAATTTTGTAGATATGTTGCGTTTTGGAATAACCGGGCCGGCCATTATCCGTTTTCTTTCCGGTGCCGACCCGGAAAAGTCGAGGCAGCTAATTGGCTCAAATTATTTAATCAATTTGATGGCCAGTATTTTAATTGTTGGCGTTGTAATTATTTTCAACCTTATTTTCCCTTCTAAAATAGCAGCTTCCGGATTTTCGTTATTCTTCCAATGGTTTCCCATTCTTGCTTTTATAAATCTCCCTTTCAACACTGCGCAGGCTGTTCTTCAGGCAAAAATTCAGTTCGACCGGTTATTGTTGCTCAGGATTATTAATGTCGGCGGGTTTATGCTATTTCTTCTCTTTAATTATTTCTGGTTCAGGTTCGCTTTAAAGAATATTGTCTATGCCTACCTGCTCATCAATTTTATCACGTCATTAACGGCAAGTCTGACCAATTGGGATGGGATTAGCCATATCCTAAAAGCAAAGCGAGCCACCAACAAATTGATTTTAAATTTTGGTAAGTATTCTACAGGAACGCTGATTGGCAGCAATCTGTTAAAGAGCGCAGATACTTTTATTATCGGCCTGAGCCCTTTTTTAGGCACTGCTGGCGTTGCCTTTTACAGTATCCCTTTGAAGCTTACACAGATTATTGAATTACCCCTGCGGAGTTACGCCATGACTGCTTTTCCGGGGATGTCTAAAGCCAGTATTGAAGGAGATAATATAAAAATGCGGGAAATATTTTACACCAACGTAGGGGGCATTACCCTTTTGTTGATTCCCATTTTAGTGTTATCCTTCATTTTCGCAAAAGATTTAGTTTATATTATAGGGGGCCCGGACTATGTGTCCACGGCGGTCATTTTCAGAATCTTTTGTATTTATGGCCTGTTGCTGCCGTTGGATCGTTTTATTGGGGTTGCCCTTGACAGCATAAACTTTCCAAAATACAATTTTTTTAAAGTGGTTTATATGGCAACAGCAAATATTATAGGCGACTCTATTGTTGTTTTTGCATTTTTGTACGTGGTAGGAGCCTTAAGTGTTTTCACTTTTCTTTTCTCCGTGGTCCACGAGCTCCATTTAGTTGCCTTGTCTTCAAGGGAATATACCATCATTACGGTCTTGAAAGGAGTAGCTTGGGTAACCATTTTATTCACATTGGCTGGAATATTTGTCGGATATCA
>BDSW01000006.1 GCA_002898175.1 bacterium BMS3Abin04 | reverse complement strand
ACACTCAAGCGAAAGAGGACTTCCGCTTTACAAAAAAGAAGAGTAAGAGTAAGATAAAAAAGCAGAATCAGCGTAAACTCTTTCCCTTGAACGAGGCATTTATATCCCGGGTCTTAATCCTAATCATACTCATAATCTTGTCTCCTTTAAAAAGCAGATTATGATTATGAAACCCGGGTAAGAGTAAGAAACCCGTTTTAAAATACGATGGTTGAGTAAAATAAAAAATACAGGATCAGCGTAAACTCTTTCCCTCGAATGAGGCATTTATATCCCGGGTCTTAATCCTAATCATACTCATAATCTTGTCTCCTTTAAAAAGCAGATTATGATTATGAAACCCGGGTAAGAGTAAGAAACCCGTTTTAGATCATGATACTTTGTTTAGTATTGAACCGAAAATTTTAATCATACTTTATTATTTTTGTAAATTTTCAAATCGATTTTTTAAATCCTCTTCAAAATTCGAGCATCATATCACATTAGAAATTTCTACTTGTTTATTGTAATATGTTGACAATTAGCTCCAACTTTAATATATTAGCACTCGTTAAAGTTGAGTGCTAATAACAAATTCAGGAGAACTAAAAATGACGGAAGTAAACATAAAACCATTAGCAGACAGGGTAATTGTTAAACCTGATGAAGTAAAGGAAGTAACAAAGTCGGGTATAGTTTTACCTGATACAAGTAAAGAAAAACCAATTGAAGGAATTGTTGTGGCAGCCGGTCCGGGAAAAGTTACGGATGAAGGCAAATTAATCAATATGAGCGTAAAAGTCGGCGATAAAGTCCTTTACGGTAAATATTCGGGAACAGAAATAAAGCTGGATGATGACGAATATTTAATAATGAGAGAAGAAGATATTTTTGGAATAGTTAAATAGTAATACTTAGAAGTTAAATAATACATTATAATTAAGGAGGAAGATATGTCCGTAAAATTAATTGAGTTCGGCACAGATGCGAGAGCAAAATTGAAGATCGGTGTTGATAAACTGGCAAACGCAGTAAAAGTTACATTGGGTCCTAAAGGAAGGAATGTAATTTTAGATAAAAAATTCGGCGCACCAACCGTTACAAAAGACGGTGTTAGTGTAGCAAAAGAAATAGAGTTGGAAGACGAAATTGAAAACATGGGCGCACAAATGGTTAAGGAAGTTGCTTCCAAAACCAGTGATGTTGCCGGCGACGGAACTACAACCGCTACTGTTTTAGCACAAGCTATTTACAGAGAAGGTCTTAAAAATGTTACAGCCGGTGCAAATCCAATGGATTTAAAACGCGGAGTTGATTTAGCGGTAAAAAAAGTTATTGAATTTTTAAGATCGGTTAGTAAAGACGTTGGCGGGAAAGATGAAATTGCACAAGTCGGTTCTATTTCCGCTAATAACGATAAAGCAATCGGCGAACTTATTGCCGACGCAATGGATAAAGTCGGTAAAGACGGTGTAATTACCGTTGAAGAAGCAAAAGGTACGGAAACCGAATTGGATTTAGTTGAAGGTATGCAGTTCGACCGCGGTTATTTATCACCTTACTTTGTAACCGATTCCGAATCGATGGAAACAGTTTTAGAGACTCCATTAATTCTTATCCACGACAAGAAAATTTCCGCAATGAAAGATTTATTACCTATTCTCGAAAAAGCCGCTCAATCGGGTAAACCTCTTTTAATAATTGCAGAAGATTTGGAAGGCGAAGCTTTGGCAACTTTAGTCGTAAATAAACTAAGAGGAACGTTAAAAGTAGCTGCAGTTAAAGCTCCGGGATTTGGTGACAGACGAAAAGCAATGTTAGAAGATATTGCAGTTTTAACGGGCGGTACCGTTATTTCCGAAGAAAGAGGATATAAATTAGAAAGCGCTACTTTAGATTATTTAGGTTCTGCGAAGAAAATAGTTATTGATAAAGATAATACTACCGTAGTTGAAGGTTCGGGCAAGAGCGAAGACATAAAGAAACGAATTAATGAAATTAAAGCTCAAATAGAAAAGACAACTTCCGATTACGATAGAGAAAAACTTCAGGAAAGGTTGGCAAAACTTGCCGGCGGTGTTGCGGTACTTAAAATAGGCGCTGCTACCGAGATTGAAATGAAAGAGAAAAAAGCCAGGGTTGAAGATGCACTGCATGCTACAAGAGCAGCTGTTGAAGAAGGTATTGTTGCCGGCGGCGGCGTTGCTTTTGTTAGAGCTATTTCCGAATTAGACGGTATGAAAGGTGATAATTTAGATCAAACTACCGGCGTAAAGATTGTACAAAAAGCACTTCAAGAGCCTTTGAAACAAATAGTAAACAATGCCGGATTAGAAGGCTCCGTTGTTCTAAATAAAGTTATGGAAGGAAAAGATAACTTCGGATTTAACGCTACAACCGAAGAATATGAAGACTTGTTCAAAGCAGGTGTTATTGATCCGACTAAAGTAGCAAGAACAGCATTAGAAAATGCCGCATCGGTTTCCGCACTTCTTATTACAACCGAAGCGGTTGTTTATGAAAAGAAAGAAGAAGAAAAAATGCCTGCTATGCCTGCCGGTGGTATGGGCGGTATGGACGGAATGTATTAATAGGTTGTTTCATTACAAAAAAGGCGGTTTGATAACCGCCTTTTTTAATTTAAACCGGGATATAAAATTACGCGTAGGTATTTTTAAATTTTTCGTAATTAAATATTCTCAATTTCGACCCCTCTAATTCAATTAAGCCCTTTTTTACAAACGAATGAAGTGTTCTTGAGATTGTTTCTCTTGAAGTTCCCGCCATATTTGCAAGATCCTGCTGAAGCGGTAATTTTTCTATTTCAACAATTCCCTGCCTAATTTTACCGATATCGTTAGCTAACTGCAGTATAACCGTTGCAACTTTACCTTCGGCATCTTTTAACGAAAGAGATTTAATCTGCATATCTGCCGAGCGTAAACGTTTAGATAATTCCTGCATTAAAGCAATGGAAATTTCCGGATGCTCCTTAAGAAACTCTAAAAATTGGTTTCTTTGGATTATGAATAATTCCGAATTCTCCAAAGCGCTTACGGTAGCGGAACGGGTCTGCCCGTCAAGTAAAGCCATCTCCCCGAAAATGTCCGATTCAGTTAAAATATTAAGAATAACTTCCCTACCGTCGTTACTGGTTCTTGTTACTTTAACTTTACCGTTAACAATAATAAAT
>BDSW01000005.1 GCA_002898175.1 bacterium BMS3Abin04 | reverse complement strand
TGAAAATTAATAATAATTTTGATGATCTTCTTTTCTGAAAGAGTTGTTATATCTTCATCAAATATTTTTTTAATCCTACTTGAAATGCATCCTGCACAAGGTTTATGACGCGGCATTTTTAACTTTTCCAGCCCGAGCACGTTATGTCCTTTTTGTGCAAGATAATATGCCGCTGTACTTCCGGCAGGTCCCAATCCGATAATAATTACATCATACATAATAACTCATATATTAAAATTAAATTAACGATTTTCTCATCTGTAAATTCTCTCGATTTTTTTTCATTATTTCCCAAAATATACTCCATCAAAATCTCAAATTCATATTTGCGTTCCTGCTTATTAACAGCTAATACCAATGGAATGCCGAATTATCTAATCGAATTATACCCGCCTAATATGCCGTTCTTCGATAAAACAATCTGCCAAAGCTGATTACGTCTTGATCTAAACGTACCGGCAGAAGAGAGAAGAAAATATTTCCACATTCTATAAAAACGCAAGTCGTATTTATCTTTTATGGTTTCCCAATTGTCTTTGAAGTTTTTATACCACACTATTAAAGTTTTATCGTAATCAACACCAAAGTTGTGCAAATCTTCAATCACAAAAAGATTTTCAACAGCTTTGCCAATCTGAGCAACCGAAGGAAGCATACTATTTGGAAAAATATATTTATGCGTCCACGGATCGATTGATTTTACGGATTTAATATTCCCGATTGTATGAATAAGAAATAAGCCGTTATCTTTAAGGCACCTGTAGGCGACTTCAAAATATGTTCTGTAATTCTTATAGCCGACGTGTTCAATCATTCCGACACTAACTGTTCTATCGAACTTCTCTTTTAAATCGCGATAATCCATCAGCCTGAATTCTACAGGTAAACCTGCACATAATTTATTGCCAAATGCTATCTGCTCTTCCGAAACAGTTATTCCGACAACTTCCACTCCATATCTTTCGGCGGCATATTTACCGAATGCACCCCATCCGCAGCCGATATCCAGCACTTTCATCCCAGGTTCGAGATAGAGCTTTTTGCAAATAAGTTCCAGCTTGTTTTCCTGGGCATTATCCAGATTGCCGGCATTTTGCCAATATGCACAGCTATAGTTCATTCTTTTATCAAGCATAATCTGAAATAAATCATTCCCTAAATCGTAGTGCTTTTTGCCGATAATATAAGCTCTCCGTTTCGATTGCAAATTGAAAACACTTGCCGTGAAAAGTTTGAGCAGAATTGAATACTTCCGACGAATTTTCTCATCGAGTTTAGCGGTAAGAATTTTGCTGGTCATCTCGTCGATTTTTTCCGCATTCCACCAGCCGTCCATATAAGATTCGCCTATGCCAAGTTCACCTTCTGTAATAACTCTTCTGAAAAATTCCTTATTGTGAACTTGAATATCCCAAGGTGCACTGCCGTTAATTTTCATACCGGCAAGTTCCAATATTTCTTCTGTTATTTTTTGATAATTGACACTCATACTTTCCTACCCAAATTTTACTTTTTTATTTTCCGAAAAGCAGTTCTTAATAAACAGTCTATTGTAATACCTTAACCTCGCCTACAGATATCATTCCGTGCACGCACAATGTAATTTCTTTCATTGAAAACTTTCCATTAACTATTAATCTCTTTTCGTTTTATATTTTTTATTACAAAAGTATGAATGATTCAATAGCATTAATCCAAAATAATATACTAACAAAATCAAGCGAACTACTTTTTCCTATTTAACTAGAAATTCTTTTCGAATTCCCATTGCTTCGTCAGTAATTCTGATAGAATCTTTTCCACTTTTTATCGTTCCTGTTAGTGCACGAATCGCATCAATATTTTCGGGAACTACGATTGCTTCGTTATACACTTGATATGTATAATAGACTTCGTTACCGTCGACAGTTAGTACATCTTCCCACAAAGCAACTTCCCACATATCGCCGCGAGGTCGTCCCAGGTCCTTCATTAATTCTATTGTACTGTTAAGTGCTACAATTCCATCTCCTATCCTAATAAATGATATACGCGGTGCTGCTATAAATGCTGCCAGAACTTCTTCCCGGCTAGCTTTCCGGGTAAGTTCCACAACCCAATAATGATTGTGAGTTTGTGTGTGTGATGCCTTCGCTGCCAAGGTTATCACATCCAATTCCGGGACTACCGTTTGAGCATCAGGGCCCTGATGGCTTGGGATATGCGGTTCGGGAACTACAGTATTCATAATCCCGCTATGATCGGATTCCCAAGGATCGGTAGCACGTCGAATCAACACTCCGCGTGCTTTTTTTAGTAACCCACTGTTTCGAATTGCTGTAAGTGTTCGCACGGTGCTTGTAGTATTACATGAGACTACCCGCGTTGTATTAAGTCCAATAGCAGTTTCATAATTTGCTTGTGCAACAAAAGAGTGCCCGGTGAGACTATGTTCCTCGCCGCCCTGATAAATTGACTTTACACCGGCTTTTCTATAAAGCTCAAGATTATTAGCGCCAATTCCTTTTGGTGTACAATCAACTATAATATCTATTTGCTTTAAAAGATCATCCAACGTTCCGGCTACAGGAATTCCTGAACTTTCCATCTCATCTTTCTTATTATCAAGCGAAGCAAAAATAGGTAACCCCAGTACAATCCCGGCTTTTATACGATAGTCGCTTACAACATCTGAAACGCCTACCAGTTCCATATCCGGTTGAAGCCTTACAGCATCCGCAACACGCTTACCGATAATCCCGTAACCATTTATGCCCACTTTAATTTTTTTATTTGACATAATATTTATCTCCTTTTTTAGAATCTATAATTATTGCTATATATTAAAAAACACTTAATTTGCTTTCGTACTCCATCTTTTGTAGAAATAATTATAAATAGGGACATAAACTAAGCCTGCATAAACACCATACAGAAAACTTTCAAAAAGCCCAATGAAAAACCCCCACAATGTTAGCCACTTGAAAGCAGGAAGCACAGATTCCAAAAATGTATGCATGTGAATACTTTCCGGTGACAGCAGCCCATACAGAAT
>BDSW01000004.1 GCA_002898175.1 bacterium BMS3Abin04 | reverse complement strand
ATTGGTTAAAAAAAAGAGCTGAACAAGGATATGCCGATGCCCAGTACACCCTTTCTCGAATGTATTATAAAGGACAAGGTACTTTAAAAGATTTAAGTAAATCTTTTTACTGGATGCAAAAGAGTGCAGAGCAAGGTTTTGCGCTTGCCCAATACATGTTTTCAGATTATTATTATTATGGGATAGAAACATCAAAAGATTTACAAAAAGCTTTCTATTGGGAGAAAAAAAGTGCTGAACAAGGTGATGCGAAAGCACAATACAATTTAGGATATATGTATGAAAACGGGGAAGGGGTTTCATCTGACCTACATCAAGCATTTTATTGGTTTAAAAAAAGCGCTGAACAAGGTTTTGCAACAGCACAAAATAATTTAGGATTTATGTATCTAACTGGGAAAGATGTTTTAACTGACACTTCTCAAGCGTTTTACTGGTTTAAAAAAAGTGCTGAACAAGGATATGCCGATGCCCAGTACACCCTTTCTCGAATGTATTATAAAGGCCAAGGTACTTTAAAAGATTTAAGTAAATCTTTTTACTGGATGCAAAAGAGTGCAGAGCAAGGTAAAGAAATGGCACAATACAACCTCGCCCTTACGTATTATTATGGTGAAGGGACTTTAACAGATAAAAAACAAGCTTTTTATTGGTATAAAAAAAGTGCTGAACAGGGTCATACAGAAGCTCAATACAATCTTGCACTCATGTATGAACATGGTGAGGGGACTTTAAAAGATTTAGATTCGGCTTTTTATTGGTTTAAAAAAAGTGCTGAACAAGGTGATGCGAAAGCTCAATTCAATCTTGGTGGTATGTATTCTGAGAGCGAAGGAACATCAAAGGATTTAAGTAAATCTTTTTACTGGATGCAAAAGAGTGCAAGGCAGGGTTACGCAAAGGCTCAATACCTACTTACCCTTATGTATTATTATGGTCAAGGAACTTCAACAAATAAAAAGGAAGCTGCTTACTGGATGAGAAAAGCATATGATAATGGCTTTCAAGAAGCTAAAGATATGTGGGATAAATTAGAACTTTGGAAATATGAATCAAATTAATATTTAATTTTCAGAAAATGATTAAAAGAGCATTATTGATTTCACTAATCGGTTGCTTACTTACAACTGGATTAATTGTTATATTTTCGGAGGTACATAAAATTAAAGAAACTAAACTAAATGATAAGCTTAAAATATTTCAAGACTCGGTTTTAATTAATAATAATGAGCTTGATAGCCTAAATCGACTTTATGAATATAAACCTCCAAGTGCTCCGCCAAATGCCCAGCCAGGAAATCAAACCTTTACCGTTGAGCAATTAGGGCACGTGGTTAAATTAAAATATCCGGTTATTTACGGGGATTTGAGTGATGAACTTGCGGGGGAAAAACTAATTCAGAAATATCCTACATACAACCAATACTTAAAAAAAGAGCCACCTGGATTTAGACAATTAATAATGAATCTTTTTACAAAATACGGGATGCAGCTGACGGAAAAAAAACTTAATGCAATTGTTAATCAATATGGCAACAATGAACTTGAATGGGTTCAAAATTTTTATAAAGAATATTCTAACAAGAAATTAACTATTAAACGTCTCGAATATATCCGGAGTAACTATATTAATGATTCAATAAGTGAAGCTGTTTTTCAGAATAAAATTAAATCTGAAATTGAACCGAAAAACAGAAGTATTAACAAAATAGAAAATGAAATAAATAATTTGAATTCAGTATTTTCTAAAACCTATCCAATAAAAAGTTATCTGATAATCGAAATAGCTTTTTGGTTATTAATATTTATGCCTATTCTATTCATTATTTTAAAGTATAGAGATAATAAAAAAAGCACTGGAAAACAGTAACTATAAATCAAGGAGGGAATAGGTAATTACCTGATAATTAAGTTTCACACAATTTTGGGTATTATTATTTCGACTTCCTGCAATAGCCAAAGACTGTAAGAGTTTTAGAAAGAGTATGGACGTTTTTAGTTTTTGAAGCCCTGTATGGGTACTTATACCAATAAACAAAGAAAGTGGCTAAAATCCCTATACTCACAAGCCACGTCAGGCAATTATTGAGCAGACAATAATTCATTGAACCGTTCAAGTGCCCGGTCATAGTTTTTTGTACAAATTCCAACCCAACTTTCACCGGAAGGATAAATGTGCTTTTCCTCAAAAGCTATTTCCACACCTTTAATTTTACGAATACCTCCACGCTGTTCTATTGCAGTAAAAGTCTCAAAATACCCGTCTGATCTTTTGTAAAGATAAACCTTCCCGGAATGTTTAACCTGGGTGAAGGTTATTCCCTTTACTTCGCCTTTGCCTTTAATTATTTTATCCAGTTCTTTCATTTTTTTTCGATAAGCATATCGTTCTAAACGATTGTAATTGTTTTAAGTAAGGCAAAAAGGTTCGCTTCCCATTATTTGCCTTTACAGTTGCCAGATTATTTTCAATAAACAGGCGGGCGTCCACTATTTTTGTCCACGGGTTCAGCTTCACCGGATCCGGTGGAAGTTCTATTCCATTAAAAAATGCTTCCAGTTCGTTTATTTCATTTGTCCAGCTTTCCCGTTCAGTTTTGAATACCTCAATTTTGGGCAATGGTTCAACGTGTGAAAAAAAAGTTTTTTTCAGGGGTTCACACTTTTCACACTTTTCAGTTTCTAAGTGTACTCGTTTATGTTGTGGTTCGGGTTGCTCCTGTATGACCCGCCTTCTAAATAGTTGCCAATCCTGTTTTATTAAATAATCTGCAAGGTCATTTCCATTGGTTTTGTCCGTGTTGGGTGCTAACTGCTCCAGTAAATCCGAAAATATAAATCTTGTTCCGGGTAATCGGTTTTCATAATCTTTGGCTTTGGTTTCCCATTCTTTGAAGGTGTTACCGTCTTTTGAAAGGTCGGGAAAAGTAAAAACGTCCCTGCCTTTTAATACTTTCAGTTTGTCAAATGAAAAGCTGCTTTTGTTGTAAACCGCTAACCAAATAAGGGTTTCGG
>BDSW01000003.1 GCA_002898175.1 bacterium BMS3Abin04 | reverse complement strand
TTCAAAAATATGTTTCTCATTATATACAACTTCAAATTTCTTTAACATCTCTAAATACTCTTCTCTAAATGTTTTTTGATTGTGATGCTTTTCTTGATTTTCAATATACTTTATCACTGTTGTCCGGTTAAAATTTCCTAATAACAAGTTTTATGTAAAACTAAAAAATAAACAAATAAAATCACATAAAAGTAAAAAAGAACCCCCACCTATTCAAAAAGAAGGAGTTGCTCAGTGTTTTTTGTACGTAATAATTCCCAATCAGCTTCCGGATTTTCCAAAAACTTAAACAAATTTATATAGGTCATCAAATGATATCTTACGATTGAAACCATATTTGAATATGCCCAGCTTCTTTTTACTTTTCGTTGTACGACTAACATAATTAGTTGAATTATTAAACTCACCCATATTTGTATTTCTATTGCATTTTGGCTGTCTCCAAGAAAATATTTTAACGGGAAATTCTGCTTTAATCTCTTAAACATTTTCTCAATTTGCCAACGATTCTTATATATCTCAGCTATCTTTTCAGCCTTTAGTTCAAAGTTATTTGTAATAAATTCATAGACTTTATTATGTGGATCATACCAATAGGCTATTCTCCTTAATTCAATCTTTTTTCCTCCTTTTTCAACTTCTATTCTCTCGTCTTTTAATATTCCCGGATCACTTTCATCTTCTATTTCAAATTCCTTAAGACTATCATAGACTGCATTATCTTTCTGCCTTGTAACAAAATATATACCTTCTAAAGTCCATTCTGAATATTGTTCGTAATCATTATATCCCTTATCAAACACAACAAACGATCCCTTTTTTAATTCCAAGTCTTTCAAAAATATATGATCGTGTGTTGCTGCTGAACTAAATCTTATCAAACAAGGTACATCTTCAAGTGAGTTTATCATTGTATGCATCTTTATACCACCTTTCTTTTTCCCATTTATAGGATTTCTACCTGCACCTTTTAATATATCGCTAAACAAGCTTATTGTTGTTGAATCTATTATCTTTAATCCTTTTACTGCCGGTATTAGATTGCTGCTGTCCGATAAAAATCCCTTATACTGATTATATAACCCTCTGTATATCTCTGCAAAGACCTCACTGGTTCTTTTCTTATTTGCATCTGATATTGTGCTGCGTCGTGGGAAATGTTTAATCCCTAAATGATTTATCTTACCTTCACAGGCTAATATTATACTTGTTATCTCACGTAATGAACTAATCCCACTTATTATGGCATAAATCATCGTTACTAAATGATCATATGTCTTAAATTTCTTGTAATATCTGTCGCTATTATGATGTTTTGCTGTCCGGTAAATTATACCCGGATCAATCAAGGTTAGTATCTGGCTTATTATGGGTTGTCCGCTAAATTTTCTTATATTGTTCATTGTTAATTTTGTTTGTTTTTAGTTATACAAAATTAACAATTACGGGGGGAATTGTTCTTGCTTTTCCCCCTTTATTTTTTTCTTTTACCGGACACTACTGATTAGTAAACTTAAATGATTTTTTAAGCAATGCAATTACATCCGCTTTCTTTGTGATATTTTTTTCCATTTTGGGAGATAACTTTTCACTTGACATAAATCCCAAATAACGCATAATAAAAAAATTACCGGTAGCAAGTTGATAATTTTGGAAGTAATCTATGTTGATTGCTCTGTAAAGATTTTCATAATCCTTTCTTTGAGTTGAAAACAAACCAACCATTGTAACGGAAAGAGGGATCATCTTGATTGCTTTATAGCCTGGTTAAACAAAAAATTTAGGTCACATCTTTTGTTTGTATTTTATGGTCATTTTTTGTTGATATTATATCTTTATCTCCAATTCTTTGTTTAAGCAAAATATTAAAAATATTTTGTATGTTTTTTAAGAAGTGATATTTTTAAGTGTCCCCAGCAAATTATTTTTATCAAACGGCTTTAACAAAAATTCATCAAATCCAAATTCTAAATATTTATATCTATCCCATCCTGTAGAATAAGATGTTGTAGCAATAAATATTTTATATTTATTCTTTTTGTCCTCCTTCAATATTTTCATTAATTTTTTGCCGTCGATATTATCTCTTAGATAAATATCTAAAATAAAAATATCGTAGATGTTTTCATTTGCAAGTAGAATTGCTTTTTTTGGGGTTTCACAGCAGGTAAGTTCGTATGTAGTTTTTAAAAAAAGTCTGAATATTTTTATGCAAATATCTTCATCATCTACTAACAATATTTTTTTAAGCTTTTCCATAAAACCAAATAAATATATAGTGGATAGTAGAAAAATTATATGTTTATAAGATCATCGTTAATGGTAATTAATTAATTATTTATTTTATTCAAATTATCTTATTCTAATTATTTTCATATTCTTGTACAGTATTTGAAAAGCTAATGTAATGTGTTGAGTATTGCTTGTCCGCAGTATTTAAGTATTCATATATTTTAAGAACCCCTTAAGTTATCAAAAATTTTGTTAAAACATTTACAAGCATATGATGTTGTAATAGTGTTATAATTATGCCGGTTTTTCTTTTGATTTATGCTCTTTTTTATATTGCTCCAAACCCTTACTAAGACAATAAAGAATAAAGTCGTGAAGGGATGTTTCTTCTTCAACGGCAGATTTCTTTAACTCTTTATAGAGATTAAATTTTTTTGGGTCTTGAGGGTTTGGAAGTTTAACAACCAACGGGCTGGTTCGCTTATCTTTTTTTGGAAATGACATCTTGATGCTTTATATTTATTTGTTATAGATGTTATATTTGTTATAGATTATAAATCTTAAATACTAACTGTTACAAACATAACAATTATTTGTTATGTATCAAGTCTTTTACAACATTATTTTGTTGGTTTTATGAATAAAGTTGAAATATCACACAGAATCGAAGAATTTTTTTTTCAATTGGGATGGACAAAGGCAAAA
>BDSW01000002.1 GCA_002898175.1 bacterium BMS3Abin04 | reverse complement strand
ACCGTTCCAATCTGATTTAGCTTAATTAAAGAAGAATTGGCAATCTTTTTTTCTATACCTTTTGAAATATATTTAGTATTTGTAACGAAAATATCATCGCCAACCACTTCAATTTCATTGCCGAATCTTTCAGTAAACTTTGCAAATCCATCCCAATCTCCTTCCGATAGAGGATCTTCCCAAAGAATAACCGGGTATTTTTCCAGCCAATGTGAAGCCAAATCAATTAATTCATCACTGCTCATTTTTCCTTTACCGGACCAAATTAAATCATATTTGTTATTTAAACCCGGTGATAACGAATTTGCAGCGCTATCAATTGCAATTGATAAATCAATCCCGGGTTTGAAATTTGCTTTTTCAATTGCTTCAATAATCAATTCTATAGCATCCTCATTACTTTCACAATTAGGCGCAAATCCACCCTCGTCCCCTACACTTGTTGCAAACCCTTTACCTTTTAATATCTTTTTAAGTGCATGAAAAGTTTCTGCAACATATCTTAAACCTTCGCTGAACGAATCCGCACCGTGAGGAACGAGCATAAACTCTTGAAAATCAACACTATTGTCTGCATGTTCACCGCCATTTAAAATATTCATGCAAGGTACAGGTATCCGTACGGCATCTGTACCTCCTAAATATTGGTATAACGGTAAATTTAATGATGAAGCCGAAGCTTTTGCTGCAGCCATAGACACTCCAAGAATTGCATTTGCTCCAAGTTTGGATTTGTTTTCCGTGCCGTCCAGTTCAATCATCGTATAATCAATCTCTTTTTGAGCCGTTGCATTCATACCGACTAAGGTTTTTGAAATTACATTCTCAATATTACTTACAGCCTTTCTAACGCCTTTTCCTCCGTACCTGCTTTCATTATCTCTAAGTTCAATAGCTTCGTTCTGTCCGGTAGATGCACCCGACGGAACCGATGCGTAGGAATTGGTTCCGTCCTCAAGCTCCACGTATGTTCTAACAGTTGGATTGCCCCTGGAATCCAATATTTCCAATGCTGAAATTGATTTGATTGTAGTTTTCATAACTTACCTCTTTTATAATTTATTATTCATTAACAATAACTTAACCGTTAATGTTTGCCAACTTTTCAGTAAAACCAATACATTTAGCAAGTAACAACCCGCTTATTATACATTTTTTATAGCGGGTTTATATGTTAATTGTTTATTTCTTCTGTCTAAATAATTAAAAAGCACACGCAATCTCAAGATTTTACGAATTAATTATTTACCCGTTAATTTACAGAACACTTAGTCCAAATATTTTGCCGTATCGGTTTACAAAATAATAATATTTAAAGTGCATTCCAATTAAAAGCAAACTTATTCTGATTAAGATATTGTGTCTTAGGTATTGTTTAATAATAATGCGGCAAGCTGATAAAAACAAAGATTAAACAGATCCATTCCGTTATCGAGGAAAGAAAGTCTGCCCGAGAACTCATTTGCTGTTATGCTGTCCGCCGCGGCAGATTATTTCAGCATCTTTTTTTATTCTGGAATCAAAGGATTGAGATTCCGAAATCCGTCAAAGACATGATCGGAATGACGATAATCACAGTTCCCGGGTAAACTCAAGATACTTTATTAAAACGGCGAACTTATATTAGGATTTTCTTACTCCTAATCATAATCGTAATCTTACTCGAAAAAGCTACCAAATCGATTAAGATGAAGATTATGAGCAAGATTAAGATCAATTGTATTAGTTGTATCTTTCACAAATAATACCAGCCGGGTTAATACATCATGGAATCGTTGAAGTAATTGAAATTTAAAATATTTCATTTCTCTAATAAATCATATAGAACAGGAATAACAATAAGCGAAAAAAACATTGAGCCGACCAATCCGCTTATAACAGCAACGGCGAACGGCTGAAGAATTTCGCTGCCTGTTCCCAACTTTAAAGCCAAAGGAAGAAATCCCGCAATGGTTGTAATATTCGTCATCAATATCGGGCGAATTCGAACTCTTCCGGCTTGAATTAGCGCAGCTGATTTGGAGTTGTCCATTAAACGGTAGCGCGCGGTAAAATCCATAAGTAATATTCCATTGTTTACTACAATTCCCAATACGGTAATTGTACCGATAAAAGATGATATATCAAGACTCGTTCCCGTTATGTACAAACCGATAATTACAAACGTGAACGAGAAAATAGTTCCGAGAAATATTGCAAGCGCTGTACGAAATTTATTGAATTCAAAAAGTAAAACAATTAAAATAAGTAAGGCTGCAAGAAGTAAAACAAAAAATAGTTGTTCAAAAGATTTTAACTGACTTTCATAATCGCCGCCGAGGGAAACCGAAACACCGTAAGGCAGCTTAATTTTATACAGTACATCTTTTACATCTTTGACTACGTTTCCCAAATCGCGCCCTGAAATATCGGCAAATATTTTTGAAACCAGGCTTCCGTTTTCATGAATAATTGCAGCTTGTCCTTCACGAATATCTATTGAAGCAATTTGTTTTATGGGAACCATTGCACCGTTCGGAGAAATAATCTGTAATTGCTTTAACGCTTCAAGGTTTTTGCGGAACTCTGCCGGATAACGTAACCGGACTCCGACCAATCTCATTCCTTGTTTTATGTATGTCGATACTCTTCCCCAAATAGCAGTTTCAATTAGTTTTTGAACCTCCCCGGGACGAAAACCTAATTGAGCGGCTTTCTCATGATTTACTTTAATATCAAATTCCGGCTCCGAAGGAAGTTCTGCGGGAGTTAAACCAACCAAACCCTTAACCGGTTTTAGCTTTTCATAAATTTCTTGTGTTGTTTTCTGCAGAGTTGCCTGATCGTTTCCAAAAATTAAAATGTCAATCGGTTTCTCTTCGCCGGCAAGGTCTTTCAGTCTATCGGGGAGAACCTGCACAAAATCGAGATACAAACCGGGAATTTGTGCCGTTGCTTCTTTGTTAAGAATATCCATAATTTCAAAAGTAGAGCGATTATGATTTTCTTTTAAGCTGATAAGATAATCGCCTTCATTTGCAGGATGACGATGAGCAATTCCTCTGCCTGTACGGCGGGAATATGATTCTACTTCCGGATATTTTTTCATAATATTTTCAAGCTGCAGTAAAAGTCTGTTTGTTTCTTTAAGCGAAGTTCCCGGGGGAGCCTTGTAGTTCATAACAAACGCACCTTCGTCCCACTCCGGCAGAAATCCTGTATGAAGCTGTGTAAATAGAAATCCGCTTATTCCAACAATAATAACAAGAAGTGCCAGTACTATTATCTTTTTCCGAAGAAGAAATTGAAGTGTTTCCTCGTAACCTTTACGAATTCCCGAAAGGAAATCATCTTTAGCTCTGAACCCGTTTTTTTTATTTAAAAAGATATGAGTGAGAATAGGAGTTATACTTATTGCAAGTAAAAGTGAAATAAAAACCGCAATGGCAAGAGTTAAAGCCATGGGCTTGAAAAATAAGCCGGTTAATCCGGTAACAAAAACAAGCGGAACAAAAACAATTACCGTTGTGAGAGTTGCTCCGAACATTGGCGGAATAACTTCGGCGGAACCTTTTACTATAGCTTTATCGAGGGGCTGACCTTCGGAATAATGGCGAATAATATTTTCTACCACAACAGTAGCATTATCCACCAATATTCCCAGCGCTGCGGCTATTCCGCCTAAAGTCATAATATTAATGGACAACTTGAAAACATACATTAGGAAAAAAGATAAAATCATAACCAACGGCATAAAGATTATTATCGACCATGACGCTCTAAAACTCCGGAGAAAAAAGAAAACTATTAAAGAGATGATTAACATGCCGATAAGAATGTTTTCGCTAACGCCTATGATTGAACGTTTAACAAATGCTTCCTGGTCATAAGTTTTCTCAAGATGAATATCAGCAGGTAAATCGTTTTTAATTTTGACAATTATTTCATCAATTTTATTCCCGACCGATACTCCGTTTGCATTCGGCTGTTTTAAAACATCAATGAGAACGGCACGATGCCAGTTTGCCGTTGTTATTATATATTCTTCTTTGCTTGTAAGAGATATATCCGCAAGGCTGCTTAACTTGACAGGTATCCCGTTTCGAACTGCAATAACAGTGTTCTTAATATCGTCTGCCGTTCGAAGTAAATCATTCTGAAATCCCAAATGAATTCGATATTTATCTGTTACTTTCCCCAGAAATTTAACTTGGTTAATTTCCTTTAAGCTCTCTTCAATCATTAAAGGAGAAAGTTTGTAGAGAGCGAGTTTTTCAGGTTTCAACTGCACCCGGAATTCCGGTCGTTCGCCGCCAACAATTTCTATCTGGTAAACTCCGCTTACCCCGGAGAGTAACGGACGAATTGTAAACTCGGCAAGATTTCTCAACTGCCTTTGACTTCTTACATCGGAATAAATTGCATAACCGGACATCGGATAAGCGCTTGTCGTCATACGCTTAACTAAAATTCCCGTTCCGGGCGGCAGCTTTCCGCGAACGTCGCTAATGCGAGCTTGAACCAGCTGGTAAGCCTGCATTAAGTCGATCTCCCAATCGAAGTAAAGTTCAATCTCCGCATAACCACGGCTTGTTTTTGAACGGACAATTCTCACTCCCTCAACATTCCGGAGAGCGTCTTCCAAAGGTTTTGTAGTCGTGATTTCCATATCGGTTAACGGCGCGTAACCACGCTCAACCTGAACTAATATTCTCGGGAAAGTTGAATTAGGAAAAACTCCCGCCGGCATTGAAGTAAGAAGAGCAATACTGCCGGCTATTAATATTCCGAGAACGAAAAGAACTGCGAGACGATAACGCAGAACGGTTTCTATCAGTTTTTCCATTAATGCATTACCTCCACTTTCATTCCCTCTTTCAATTCGAAGTTACCGAGAATAATTATACTGTCGCCAACATTCAAACCTGATTTAACTGCAATTGCACCCGGATTTTCAATTCCCTGTCGAAGTGTTTTGCGGAGTGCTTTACCGTCTTTTTTAAGAAAC
>BDSW01000001.1 GCA_002898175.1 bacterium BMS3Abin04 | reverse complement strand
TATAATGATGTTATGGAAGATTTTCCCAAATATTCGCCCGATGGTACAAAGATAGCATTTACTTCTCAATCAGCTGGAGAACAACCGCATATTTGGGTAATGAATTCTGATGGTACGAATCTAAAACAATTAACAAAAGAGGGGGTTTACGCAGATGCCGAGCCTTTTTCCTTGAGTCCTTCCGGAAATTTTATAGTTTATTCACAATACCGATTTGATAAATGGCCGGTACAAAACGGAACGTTATGGATTCTAAATGTTAACACAGGCAATAAGCAACAATTGACATTTAATCCTAAACCAACATATAATTAAGATTTTGAAAAGGAAGAAAAACATGAAGTTACAACTGAAATCAATATTCATAGTTATGTTATTTAGCATAATTCTTCTTTATTCCTGTAAAAATAATCCTGTAATATCACCAATTACTGATCAACCTGTATATCCACAAATAGATGCTTTTCCTGTTTGGTCACCTGATGGAGCTAAAATAATTTATAATCATTATGGTATAACTCAAATTAATAGCGGCGGTTCATACCAAGTTAACCGGGATTCAGCAGGACTTTGGATGATAAATGCTGATGGCACAAATCCTCATATGATACGCAAAGGAAATGATGTTAATTCCGATTGGAGCCCGGATGGCAAATGGATTGTCTATGAGGTTGGTTCTCAAATCTATAAAGCTGCTATAGTGAAAGATATTATTGATACGTTAAAGATAGTGCAGCTTACATTTGAAGGTCGCAATTTCTTTCCGGCATGGAGCCCAGACGGTAAATGGATTGCTTATGATTCAAACAACGATACAAAAGATGGTGGTTATAGAATTTGGAAAATGAATCCAGATGGTGAAGATAAATCTATTATAGTTGAAGGTAGAATGGCGTCTTGGTCTCCAGATTCTAAATGGATAATTTATATTGGATTTCATAGTGAAATTTTCAAAATTAATGTGAATAACCTTTCTGATAGAGTACAGCTAACACATTTAAATGAAAAAAACATTTATGCCACAGACAATATTTTTCCTAAATATTCGCCAGATGGGACAAAGATTGCATTTTCTTCAAATAATAGAATTTGGATAATGGATAATAATGGAAATAATATAAAGCAATTAATAAATAATGGCGCCCAATCTTCATGGTCGCCGGATGGGCAAAATATTGTTTATGTAGGTTGGACGGACAAAAAATACAACCCGGAGAACAATGGAACATTATGGATAATGAATATAAATGGTACTTACAAGCGGCAGTTAACATATGGAGTTAAATAGAACTAAAAAAATATAAAGGGGGTGGTTAAAATGTATTGAATAATTAAAAAAACCGCCAATGTGCAGTCACACAAAGGCGGCAAAATACAATAAAGGTTGTTCATCCAAAGAAGATGCTATTTTGTTAAATAGCTATATACCCCTTATTGTAAGCAAAATATAAAAAAAATCAATGTAATAAAAAAATTAGGAGCTTTTAAAAATGAAATTTAGACTTATAAATATACACTTAAAGACAAGTATCTTTTTATTATTTACAGCCATCATTTGGTCTAGTATGCTTTTTAATAATATTAATGGCCAAAACGATGCGCGTTCAGAAGTAATCGTTATGTTTAAACCAGGTGCTGTTACACTTCCTAAAGGTAAGAAGGATGCAAAAATTAATGAACTTCAAATATCAAACGCACAAATTAAAACAGCGTTGTCTCAAAACAATGTCAAATTTATATCAAAAGCATTTCCAAAATTTACTCTTTCGGATACTCTGGGCATAACAAGAACCGGCGAACGGGTTAGACTTGCTGACCTTTCTAATATATTTATTCTAGAAGTCTCAGATACAACAATTGTTCGGTCACTTATTAATGCGCTCAGTAATTTAAAAGATGTAGTTTATGCAGAACCAAATTTTCACGCATATCGTGGATTGGGATTTCCCGATGATCCTCACTATCAAAATGGGGACCAATGGGGCTTGAACAATTATGGTCAGAATGGTGGGACAAACGATGCAGATATAGATGCACCTGAAGCATGGCAGATTACTACAGGTTCAAATGTTAAGATTGGAATTATTGATGATGGTGTTGATGCCGGACATGAAGATTTATCTGGTAAGGTTAGTGGTGATGCCGGTGTTTATGGCGGTAATCAATCATGGCATTTCGGACATGGGACGCATGTTGCCGGAATCGCTGCTGCTATTGGTAATAACAATAAAGGAATTGCAGGTGTAAATTGGGCAGGAAAAATAAATTCTCAAAGGATTGAAAATGGAAGTGATGTTGATTTTTACAACGGAATTATGGCTGCAGTCAATGCAGGTGCGCTAGTTCTTAATAATAGTTGGGGCGGTTATAATTATTCCACAACGATAAGAATGGCTTTTGCAAATGCATACAAACTCAATGTGGTTTCTGTTGCTTCAATGGGAAATGATAATACTTCAAACATTTCTTACCCAGCCGGTTATGGGCAGGGAATAATTGCTGTAGGAGCAACTGATAAAAATGACCATCGCTCCATTTGGACTAATGGGGGTTCTAACTATGGGAATCATATTGATGTTACGGCTCCGGGAACATCAATTTGGAGTTCAATACCCTATATAAATAAGTATGCTTCTTGGAGTGGGACTTCAATGGCAGCTCCATTTGTATCCGGAATTGCATCGTTACTAAAGGGTTATAACTCAAGTCTTTCTAATGATGATATAGAAAATATTATTAAAATTTCAGCCGATGATGTAAATTCCAATTCTTATCCCGGTTGGGATCAATATTTAGGATATGGACGCGTAAATGCCCGCAAAGCATTGGACTTATTGCGGTCACCGTATGTTTTAAGTCATAAATCCGCTGACGGCGGGAGCGTTTATAGTAATAGCGGAGGATATTATCTTAATTTTTATGGAGCATCCGGGTTACAAGATGGAACATATTGGGTAAAGAGATACGATGTTAGAAAATCCGTTAGTTTTAATTACACTACAGAAACCCATGTATGGGGAAGAGGTGTAGGAACAAACGGTTATTCTGATGAATCTCTAAGAAACTATGGTATGGGATATTGCGATGTTGTTTCTAATAACAATTCCAGCGCTACTTTACGCACTTATGTTTATGAAGTATGGTCAATTAATGAACTAGGTCAAATAACCGGTTATAAGGGATTTTATCCAACAACCCCTTCAAATGTACATTTTGAATATACGGTATTAGGTGAAAATGCTCCTCTTTCGGTTTACATATCCGGTCCACATTTTCTTGATGTACACGAAAACGGAACATGGACGGCAAATGCATCCGGGGGAACGCCGGGTTATCATTATCAATGGTGGTATGAGTATCCTGATAACAGAATAAGTCTTCCTGGCGGATCTAAAAAGCCGGGACACGGCTATTGGCTTAAAACCGGTTCGGACAGTAAATATTTAACAAGACAAGACGATGAAGATTTTGATCTGAAAGTAGATGTTACAGATGCACACAATACAAAAGTAACCTCAAGTGTTTTTAATGTTATTGTCGGCGGAGATAATGCAGCACAAGGTAATATGTCTGTAAACTCAACGCAAACTTATGTATTGCCAACAGAGACTAAATTACTTAGCAATTACCCTAATCCATTTAATCCCTCAACAACAATAAAGTATCAATTAAAAGAACCGGGTTTTGTAACATTAAAAGTATATGATATATTAGGTAAGGAAGTAGCTGCCTTAGTAAACGAAAACAAGGGAGCTGGATATTACAGTGTACATTTCGATGCGAGTAAATTATCTAGCGGCTTATACATTTACAGGCTGAGAGTAAATAATTTTGTAGAAAGTAAGAAAATGCTATTAACGAAATAATGGAAGGGAGAAAACAAAAAAGGGGCTCGTAATGAGCCCT